>SIAG01000096.1 GCA_009691925.1 Planctomycetaceae bacterium | reverse complement strand
CACCGTTCCCAGCGGCGAGGCCCAGGAGGCGCTGGTGCGCGAAGTCTGCCGGAAGGCGGGCGTCGATCCGGCGGCGATCCAGTATGTCGAGGCCCACGGCACGGGAACTCCCGTCGGCGACCCGATCGAGGCCAACGCCCTGGGGGCCGTGCTCGGCCGGGGTCGTCCCGCCGACCGTCCCTGCTGGATCGGCTCGGTGAAGACCAACATCGGCCACCTCGAGGCCGCGGCCGGCATCGCCAGCCTCATCAAGGTGGCGCTCTCGATGCACCATCGACGGATCCCCGCGCACCTCCACTTCCACGACCCGAATCCCGCCATCGATTTCGCCGCGCTCGGCCTGTGCGTTCCCACCGGCACGATCGATTGGCCCGCGGGCCCGCCCCGGCTGGCCGGCATCAACGGCTTCGGCTACGGCGGCGCCAACGCGCATGTCGTCGTCGGGGAGGCGCCGCCGCCGCTCCTCGTTGCCGAGCCGGTGGCGGCGGCGATGTCGCGGTCGATCGTGCCGATCTCGGCCCGCAACCGCCGCGCTCTGGGGAGCTTCGCCGCCCGGCTCGCCGACTGGGCCGCCGGCAGCGGCGCGGAGCTCGACGAAATCGCCGCTGCCCTGGCCCATCGCCATGCCGCCGGGCCGGCCCGCGCGAGCGTTGTCGCCGCCGACCGGGCAGGGCTCGTGGCGGGGCTGCGCGGGCTGGCGGCCGCGGCCGATCCGCCAGCGACCCGCGAGGGGACGCTGTCGCCGGCGGCGATCGCCTTCGTCTTCAGCGGGCAGGGGCCGCAGTGGTGGGGTATGGGGCGGCGACTGCTCGCGGAGAACGCCCTCTTCCGCACCGTTCTCGAGCGCTGCGACGCCGAGTTCTCCCGCTGCGGTGATTGGTCGCTCCTGTCGGAGCTCGGCCGGGATGCAGCCACCTCGCGGATGCAGCAGACGCG
Organism: Planctomycetaceae bacterium; assembly: GCA_009691925.1. GTDB lineage: Bacteria > Planctomycetota > Planctomycetia > Pirellulales > UBA1268 > QWOP01. The sequence continues at coordinate 10,648 of SIAG01000096.1, read as the reverse complement.
GATCGCCCAGCCGGCGATCTTCGCGATCCAGGCGGGGCTGGCTGCGGTGTGGCGCTCGTGGGGCATCGTGCCGGCGCGGTGTGTGGGGCACAGCGTCGGGGAGATTGCAGCCGCCCACGAGGTGGGCGCGCTCTCCTTTGAGGAGGCCTGCCTCGTCGCCTACCACCGGGGTCGGACCATGGATCTTGCCTCGTCGCAGGGGGGGATGATCGCCGTGGGGCTGGCGCGCGGGGAGCTGGCGCCGTGGCTGGCCGACTGCCGTGACAACGTCTCGATCGCCGCGGTCAACGGGCCAACGTCGCTGACACTCTCGGGGGCTGCCGCCGTCATCGAGCGGCTCGCGGTCGGCTTCGAGGGGGCGGGGATCTTCTGCCGCCGGCTGGCGGTCGAATACGCCTTCCACAGCCCCCTCATGATGCCAGTGCGCGACGAGCTCCTCGCGGCGCTGGCCGGCATCCGCCCCCGGCCGGCCGCGATTCCGCTGGTCTCCACCGTCACCGCCGCGGCAATCACTGGCGGGGAGCTCGACGGGGAGTATTGGTGGCGCAACGTCCGCCAGCCGGTGCTGTTCGCCGACGCGATGCGCGCCCTGGCGGAGGCGGGAACGCGCGTCGCCATCGAGGTGGGTCCCCATCCGGTCCTCGCCTACGCGATCCATGAGTGCTTCCAGGCTGCCGGCCGCCCCGTCGAGGCGATCCCCTCGCTCCACCGCGAGGTTGACGACGTCGAGGGGCTCCTCGGGAGTCTTGGCCGGCTCCACACGCTCGGCCTCGACATCGACTGGTCGCGCCTCCACCGGCGCCCGCGGCGCCGCCTGCCACTCCCGCCGGAGCCGTTTCAAACGCAGCCGCTGCACAGCGAGTCGCTCGAGGCACGGGAGTCGCGGTTTGCCGCCATCACGCACCCCCTGCTCGGTGTCCGCACCAACGGCCCGACGCCGCGCTGGGAATGCCGCATCGATCTCAAGCTCCAGAGCTATCTCCACGATCATCTCGTCCGCGGCGTTTGCCTCCATCCCGCCGCGGGCTTGGTCGAGGCAGCCATCGCCGCGGCCCGCGATCTGGCCGGCGGGGAACCCGGGCCGGTGCGGCTGGAGCGCCTCCAGCTGCATGAGGCCTGCGTCCATGCCGAGGGGGAGCCGCGGTGGATGGAATGCGACTACCTCCCCGACCGCCGGAGCTTTGTCTTCTCCTACCGCGGCGTCGATGACGGCGACTGGCGCCGACTCGCCACGATCGCCCTGGCGACCGACACCGAGGCGGGCTTGGCGGCGCTGGAGCCGATCGCGGACGTGCGACGACGGTGCCCGGAAGCGTTCGACCGGGAGCGGCTCTATGCCTACTGCCAGCGGCTCGGGCTCGCCTACGGGGCGCGGTTTCAGGGGCTCGTCGCGGGCGTGCGGCGCGCGGGGGAGGCGGTCGGCGAGGTCGTGCTCCCGGCTGAAGTCGAAGCCGAGGCGGGGGAGTATCTGGTCCATCCCAGCATCCTCGACAGTTGTTTCCACGCGATGATCGCCGCCGACCGTAATTTCGATCACACCGTCTCGGGCCTCTTCCTCCCCCACGAGATCCGCGAGATCCGCTTCCTCAAGCCCCCTGGCACCCGGGGCACCGTCCATGCCCGGATCGTGGCCCGGACCAGCGACGTCATGGAGGCCGACATCGATCTCCTCGACGGCGACGGGCGGCCGAGTGTCACGATCCGCGGGCTCGTCAGCCACCGCGTCGCCGGCTCGGCGCCGACCGAGTCGGCCAGCGATCTGATCTACCGACTCGACTGGACGCCCCAGCCCGCCGCGCCGGCCGCAAGCCCAGCGCCGCCTGGCCGCTGGCTCCTGTTCGCCGACGAGGGAGGCTTGGGGAGGGCGCTGGCCGGAAGCTTGGCGGCGCGCGGCGGCGCGGCGATCGTCGTCCACCGCGGCGCGCCGTTGGCGGCCCGGGGCGACGGGGAGTTTGTTATTGATCCCGACAACCGGGGGGACTTCATCCGCCTTCTCGCCGCCGTCAGCGCGGAGGCGCTGGCCGGCGTGGTCTATCTATGGGGCCTCGACGCCCCCGCCACCGAGGGCCTCACGGCTGCCGCTCTCGCAGCGAGCTCGCTGCTGACCTGCCGGGGGCCGCTCCATCTTGTCCAAGCCTGGGAGGAGGCCGGACCGGCGGCGCCCACCCCCTGCTGCTTTGTGACCGCAGGCGCCCAGCCCCCCCCCGGTGCCCCCGAGCCGCTCCAGGTGGCGCAAGGGGCGCTGGTGGGGATGGCGCGGGTTGTGGCCAACGAGGTCGGCCGGCTGCGGACGAGGCTCATCGATCTGCCGGCGCTGCCCCTGCCGGCGCTCGACGCCCTCGTTGCCGAGCTCCTCTCCGGCTCGGCCGAGGACGAAGTGCTGCTGCGGCCGGAGGGGCGGTGGGTGCGGCGCTTCCATCCTCTGCGTGGCCTCGACGCCTGTCCGGCGGCCCGGGCGGCGCTGCCGGCGCGCCTCGAGGCGACCGACACGGCGGGGATCGACGATCTCGCTCACCGGCTCTTTCAGCCCCGGCCCCTCGACGTCGGTGAGGTTGAGATCGAGGTCTGCGCCGCGGGGCTAAACTTCAGCGACGTCATGAAGGCCCTCGATCTCTATCCGGGGCTCCCTCCCGGCCCGGTGGCGCTGGGGAGCGAGGTCTCGGGGACGATCAGCCGCGTCGGTCCGGGCGTCACCCGATGGCGGGTCGGTGAGGCGGTGATCGCGGTGGCACCGGGGGGATTCGCCACGCACGTCGTCGTCTCCACGGCGCTTTTGGCCCGCAAGCCGGCCAACCTCTCGCACCACCAAGCGGCGGCCCTGCCGATCGCGTTTCTGACCGCCATCCACGCGCTCCATGACTGCGGTCGGATCCGGGCCGGCGAGTCGCTCCTGGTCCATGCCGCCTCGGGGGGGGTGGGGCTCGCCGCGATCCAACTGGCCAAGCTGGCCGGGGCGCGGATCCTGGCGACGGCCGGAAACGACGAGAAGCGCGCGTGGGTGCGTCGCGCCGGGGCAGAGCACGTCATGAGCTCGCGGAGCCTGGCGTTCGCCGACGAGTCGCGGCGGATCGTGCCGGAGGGGCTCGACCTCGTCCTCAACAGTCTCCCCGGGGAGGCGATCGTGCGCGGCATCCAGGCGCTGGCGATCGGCGGCCGGTTCCTCGAGATCGGCAAGCGCGACATCTACGCCGACGCCCCCCTCGGGCTCCATGCCTTCCGCAACAACATCGCCTTTTTCGCCATCGATCTCGACCAGCTCTTCAAGCAGCAGCCGGAGCGCATGGGGAGGGCACTGGAGGCCCTCGTGCTGCGGCTGGAGTCGGGGGAGCTCAAGCCGCTGCCGGTGACGGTGCACCGCGCCGACGACGCTGCCGCGGCCTTCCGATCGATGCAGCAGGCGCGGCACATCGGCAAGGTGGTGATCGCCTACGACGAGCGCCCCGCCCGGGCCCGGCCGCCGGTGGGGGGGCGAGTGACGCTCGACCCCGAGGCTACCTACTGGGTCGCAGGAGGGCTCGGGGGCTTCGGCCTCGAGACCGCCCGCTGGCTGGCTGCGCAGGGCGCCGGCACGCTCGTCCTCGGCGGCCGCAGTGCCAGGGTGGCGCCCGCAGCGGCCGCGACGATCGCTGAGCTGGAGCGCGGCGGCACGCGCGTCGTGCCCATGCCGGCCGACATCACCCGGCCGGAGGAGGTACGGCGGGTGCTCAACCGGATCGGCGCTGAACTGCCGCCGCTGAAGGGGATTTTTCACACCGCGATGGTCCTCGAGGACAAGCTCCTCCTCGACCTCGACCATGCCACGCTCGATCGTGTCTTGTTGCCGAAGCTCCTCGGGGGCTGGAACCTCCATCAGGAGTCGCTCGGCCTCGAGCTCGACTGGTTCGTTCTCTATTCCTCCCTGTCGAGCGTTTTCGGCCACGCCGGCCAGGCCAACTACGCCGCCGCCAACGCGGCCCTCGACACCCTCGCCCACCACCGCCGCGGTCTCGGCCTGCCGGCGACGGTGATCAACTGGGGCCATCTGGGGGAGGTCGGCTATCTCGCCCGGCGGAACACGCTCGCCTCGCGGCTGGAGCGCCAAGGGGTGCTCGCCTTCACCGTGGAGCAGGCGACGGCATGCCTGGGGGTGGCGATGGTTTCGCGCGAGCCGCAGCTGAGCGTGCTGCGGATGGACTGGACACTGTGGCGCGGGCTCGGGGTCACCGACCACGTGCCGGCCCGGTTCGCTCACCTCCTCCGAGCGACCCAGGCCGACGCCGCCGACGGCGGCCAGACGGTGATCTCACCGGAAGGGCTGCGGGGAATGCCGGCGGGGGAGCGGCTCCCGGTCGTGAAGCGCTTTCTGCGCGCGAAGATCGCCGGCCTCCTCGGGGGCATCGAGGCAGATCTGGAGACGGACCGGCCGCTCCTCGATCTCGGGCTCGATTCACTGATGAGTGTCGAGCTCCGCAACTGGATCGAGCACCAGGCGGGGATCGGCCTACCGATCTCGGCGCTGATGCGCAGCAGCGGGGTCGACGCGCTGGCGGAGTCGATCGGCACGATGCTCGGCGGCGACGATGCCGCGCCGGCGGCGCCGGTCTCGGTGCCGGCCGCCGCCGGGGAGACGGAGTTCCCGATGTCGGCGGGGCAGCAGGGGCTGTGGTATGCCTACCGGCGCGATCCGTCGAGCACCCCCTATAATGTCTATCTCCCGGCCCGCGTCCGCTCGCCGCTTGATGTCGGGGCGCTCGAGCGGACCTTCGAGCTGGTCGTCGAGCGGCATGCGGCGCTGCGGACGACCTTCACCGACGAGGGGGGCGAGCTGCGGCAGCGGGTTCACCCGGCGCTGCCGCCGCAGATCTTCGTCGTCGATGTCGCCGGCACCGACCTCGAGGTGGTGCGGGAGCAGATGGTCGCCGATGCCGCCCGACCGTTCGATCTCGAGGCGGGCCCGCTCCTGCGGATGTCGGCCTATCGCCGCGCCGATGACGACTGGCTCGTTCTCGCCACCACGCACCACATGGTTGTCGATTTCTGGTCGTTGATCCTCCTTCTCGAGGAGGTCGGGCGGATCTATCCGGTGATCGCGGCCGGAGGCGTCCCCAATTTGCCGCCGGGCCCGGGCAACTACGCCGAGTTCGTCCGCCGCCAGGAGGCGATCCTCGCCGGGCCCCGCGGGGCCGAGCTGCAGCGCGTCTGGCGGGAGCAGCTCGCCGGGATCCCCACCGTCCTCGAGCTCCCCACCGACCGGGTCCGTCCGCGGAGCTTCACCGGCCGGGCCGATTCGGTCGCGCTCGAGCTTCCTGCCGACGTCGTGGCCGGGGTCGCGCGGCTGGCGGCAGCGGAGCGGGTCACCCCGTCGGCGGTCGTGCTCGCCGCCGTCCAGGTGCTCCTCTCCCGGTACTCGGGGCGATCGTCGTTCGTCATCGGCACGCCGTTCCCCGGCCGCAGCCAGCAGCGGTTCGCCGATACCGTCGGCTTCTTCGTGAATATGCTGCCGCTCCCGGCGCGGCTCGACGACACCCCGACTTTCGCCACGCTCGTGCGCCGCGTCGGCGCCACGCTCGTCGCCGCCCTCGATCAAGAGGATTATCCCCTCGCGTCGATCGTCCACGATCTCGTGCCCGATCGCGACCCATCGCGCAGCCCGCTGATCCAGGTGTCGTGCACGTTCGAGAAGGCGCAGCTCCGCGCGGAGCAGGGGCGGGCCGGCTTCCTCTTCCCCGATCGCGCCGAGGTGGCGATGCTCGGCGGCCTCCGGCAGGAGAGCTTCCATGTGCCGCAGCGGACGTGCTTGTTTGACATGGAGCTGATCTTCGAGCTCACCGACAGCTCGCTGCGCGGCATGATCGCCTTTTGTCGCGACCTCTTCGAGCCGGACTCGATGCGGCTGCTGGCGCGCCATCTCGAGCAGCTGTTGGCCACCCTCGTGGCCGACCCCGCCACCCCGATCGACCGGATCGCCTGGCCGCTCGATGGGCTGCCGGCGCCCGGCCCGGCTGTCGCCGGCGGAGAGGATCTGCTCGGCACGATGATCGGGCGCGTGATCGCCTTAGCGCCCGACCGCCCCGCGCTCGTCGCCGCCGACAGCGTCTGGAGCTACGGCCGGCTGGCGGCCGTCGGCGCGGCGCTCGCGGCGGCGCTTGCCGCGGCCGGCGTGGGGCGGGGCGACCTCGTCCCGGTCGTCGGCCAGGGGGCCGAGGCTGTCGTGGGGACGGTGGCGACGATCCTCGCCGGGGCAGTGGCGGTGCCGATCGATGTTCGCCAGCCGGCCCTCGACTCCCCCCACCTCCTCGCCGACACCGGGGCCCGGGCGGTCGTTGTCGCCGGGGAGGGGGCGTGGCTCGCGGCCGCGACCGGCATCGACAGGATCGCGGTCGGGGATTTGAAACCCAATGGGGATGCAGTTCCCGCCGCGGCGTTCCCCGCGCCGGTGGCGCCGGGCGACCTCGCCTACGGCATCTACACGAGTGGTTCCAGTGGCCGGCCGAAGGGGGTGCTCGTCGATCACCGCGGCATCGGCAACACGATGACCTGGCGGCGCGCGGCGGTGCCGCTGGCGGCCGACGATCGCGTTCTCCTCCTCCTCTCCCATCAATTCGACGCGGCGCTGGGGATCACGCTGACGGCGCTGACGCAGGGGGCGACCCTCGTCATGGGCGATGACCGCGCCCGGGCCGACATCTCCTGCCTCATCGACCAGGTCATCGCCGCGCGGATCACCGTCCTGCCGACGGTGCCGGCGGTGCTCCAGCTTGTCGCCTCGCATCCGCGCTTTGCCGAATGCGTCACGCTCCGCCAGGTGTGGTCCGGGGGGGAGGCGATGCCGGCGGGGCTCCCCGATCTCATCGCCCGCCTCCCCGGCCTGCGGTTGATGAACTTCTACGGGCCAACCGAGGCGAGCATCGAGGCGGCAGCCTGCGCTGTCGTCGCCGGCGATTCCACCCGCCATGTGCCGATCGGATATCCCGTCGCCGGCATGCGGCTGCTTGTCCTCGACGCCCACCGGCACCCGCTGCCCGACACCGTGCCGGGGGAGCTGGCGATCGCCGGGCCCGGGCTCGCCCGCGGCTACCTCGGCCAGCCGGGCTTGACGGCCGAACGCTTCGTCACCCTCCCCCCCGCTTCCGGCGGGCTCGAGGTCTACCTGACGGGCGACCGGGTGCGGCGCCGGGCCGACGGGGCGCTGGAGTTCCTCGGCCGCCTCGACGACCAGGTCAAGCTGCGCGGCTACCGGCTCGAGCTGGGGGAGATCGAGAGCACGCTGCGGGGCCATCCGGCCGTGGCCGGCGTCGCCGCGAAGATCCTCGGGGGAGATTCCCCCCAGGCCCGGCTCGTCGCCTTCGTCGTGCTCCGGCCCGATCGCCCCGCCCCGCCGGGGTTCGCCGCCGAGCTGCGGCGCTTCGCCGCCGAGCGGCTGGCGGCTTACAAGGTGCCGGCCGCGGTCCTCTATCTCGACAGTCTGCCGATCTCGGTCGGCGGGAAGCTCGACCGCTCCCGGCTCCCCGACGAGCTTCCGGAGGAGGCCATCGTGGAGGGTTTCGTCGCGCCGGCGACGGCGCTGGAGCGGCGTCTCGCCGACGCCTGGCGGGAGGTGCTCGGCATCGCCCGCGTCGGCCTCCACCAGAACTTCTTCGATCTCGGCGGGACGTCGCTCCAGGCGGCGATCGTCACGGCCGGTTTGGGGGAACAGCTCGGCGTCGAGGTGCCGACGGCGCTCCTCTTCGACCTCGCCGACGTCGGTCAGATCGCCCGCCGCCTCGTCCAGCTCCACCGCCCGCAGATGGAGGCGCTCTTCGGCCCGGAGTCGGTCGCCGCCTACGACGCTGAGCCGTCGGCCGCCGACGATCCGCACGAGGAGTCAGGCGCGCTCCATCCGCTCCTGGTTCCCCTCAAGGTGGATGGGGCGCTGCCGCCGCTGTTCATGATCCATCCTCCGGGTGGGATCGTCGTCTGCTACCGCGACCTCGCCCGCCACCTCTCCGTGGAGCGGCCCCTCTACGGCCTCCGCTCGCGCGGGCTCCATGGCCACGAAGCGCTGCCCGCGACGCTCGCGGCGATGGCAGCGGAGTATGTCACGGCGATCCGCACGCGCCAGCCCGAGGGGCCCTACCTCCTCGGCGGCTGGTCGCTCGGCGGGGTGATCGCCGCCGAGGTCGCCCGGCAACTCGTCGCCGCGGGGGAGGGGGTCGACCGCCTCCTGCTCCTCGATTCCGCGATCCCCGAGTCGGCGCTTCCTGCGGAGGCGGGCGAAGAGCGTTTCCACGCCGGCCGGGAATACGGCCTCGACTTCGATCTGGCGGAGCTGGCGCGGATGGAGCCGGAGGCGCAGCTCCCGTTCCTCTTCGAGCATGCCCGCAAGCTCGGGCTGATCGACGAAGCGACGCCGCCGGAGCTCGTCCACCGGGTCCTGGGGGACCTGCAGACGCTCTTCGCCCACCATGTCACGCTCTGCCAGCGCCACCAGCCCCAGTGGTGCCCTGTCGACGGGGTGGTCTTCCGGCCGGCGGAGGTGCCCTTCGAGCGCGGCGGGCCTGAGGACCGTGGCTGGAGCCGGTTTCTCCGGTCGGTCGAGGTGGTGATGGTGCCGGGGCACCACCACAGCATGGTCGCGCTGCCGCACGCGGTGGCCCTCGCGGCGGCAATCGATGCGGCCCTGGCCGGGCCGATCGCCGCGGTCAGCCGCTGACACCGTCGGCGACGATCTTTCCGTCGAGCATGCGAACGACGCGCTCGGCCCGGGCCGCCACGCCGGCGTCGTGGGTGACGACAACGAGCGTCGTACCATGCTCGGCTTGGAGCCTGCCGAGGAGATCCATCACCTCGGCGCCGCTGCGGCTGTCGAGGCTCCCGGTCGGCTCGTCGGCGAGGATTAGCGCCGGCTCGTTGGCCAGAGCCCGCGCGATCGCCACGCGCTGCCGCTGGCCGATCGAGAGCTGGGAGGGGAGATGACCGGCTCGGTCGGCAAGGCCGACCAGCGCCAGGAGCGTCTCGGCCCGTTCCACCCGCGCGGTGTCGCTGCGGCCGTCGCCGAACATCGGCATCTGGACATTCTCCCGGGCGGTGAGGTTCGGGAGGAGGTAGAAGGTCTGGAAGACAAAGCCGATCTCCCGGGCGCGGAGCCGGTCGGGATCGCGGATCGCCGTCAGTGGCACGCCACGGAAGCGGATCTCGCCCGAGGTCGGGGCATCGAGGGCCCCGATCATGTTGAGGAGGGTCGACTTGCCGCAGCCGCTGGGGCCGACGATCGACAGCGATTGCCCGGCGGGGATCTTGAGCGACACCCCGTCGAGGGCCCGGACGGCGCCGTCGCGGTGGATCTTGACAACGTCTCGCAGCTCGACCAACAGCTCGATCGGGGCGGGGGCTTGTCTTGATTCCATGGAGCGAATCCCGCACGATGCCGCTTGAAGTCAGCCCGCGCCAGGAGACGCCGATGGAGCCTTCCGTCCGCCGCCACGCCCCCGTCGCCGGGCGCCGCCTCCTCCTCGGGGCGGGTGCGGCGCTCGTCGCGCTCGTCGCGCCGGTCGCACTGGTCGCACTGGTCGCACTGGCCGCACTGGTCGCTACGGCCGCGCCGGGGCGGCTCGGGTCTTTGGCCTGGTCGGCGGAGCCGGTGGCGACGCGGCCACTGGCTATCGTACCACCGGGAACGCCGGTCGACCTCCCCGACGCTGTCCGCTGGAACCGGCTGATCCTCCTCGCCTCGCCGCGGATCGCCTCCGGGGATGTCGATACGCTGCCGGCCGCCGTCCGCACGCAGCTGCCGAAGTTCACTCTCGTGCTGATGGCGACAGTCCGCGCCGTCGCCTCCCCGGAGGGGCTGCGCCACGAGCTGGCCGAGCTCGGCGCCGGCTATGCCCTCCCGCTCGACGGGCGGCTGACCGTCGTCGACACCGAGAATCCACCGCCGCGCCTGGAGCTCGATTTTATCGGCCGGCAGATGCTCTCCCAGAACGGCAAAACGCTCGGCGGGCTCCAGACGGTCGGCGGCGCGGGGACGATGCAGATCTTCGACGCCGACACGATCCTCTTCCGGGACGGCCGGCACGGTGAATATTCCATGCGCCATTTCGTCTGGGTGGAGCCGGTGTCTGGGGAGTGCTCGGCGTGCGTCTGGCTGCTCACGAAACGCCCCGACGGCAGCCTGGCGGCCGTCGACGAGCAGCCCCGTTGGCTCTCCCCCGGCACCCGTGAGGATCGGGCGATCCATGTCGATGCCAGCGAGTACGTCCTCGGCATCCCGACGATGCGCGCCTTCGCGCTCCTCGACATGCCGCCAGGGCAGCCGTTCCCTTGGTCGCCGGCCCTGCGGGAGGTCGCCGCGCGACGGACCTTCCCGCCGGAGACGGTGCGGAGTCTGGCGGTGGAGCTCAACCGTGGCCTCGAGACCCTCCGCGCCGCCGGCCAAGCAGCGAAATAGCGCGCCGTTGGCGTACCCTGGTTCGCCCGTCAGCGATCGGCCGTGGGGCTGCGGCCCGGAACCGTCTCGTAGGCGCCGTACGTCTCGAACTGCAGCTGGCAGACGCTCCCGGGGCAGGCGAGGGCGGCCAGCGCCCCGACCGCCCCGTCGAGCAGACAGACATGCCACGGGGGGGCGACGGGGGCGAGGTCGACTCGCTGCGGCAACGTGCCGGTGACGAGTGAAGCGTGCGGCGGCGGCACC
>SIAG01000095.1 GCA_009691925.1 Planctomycetaceae bacterium | reverse complement strand
GCCGCCGGCAAGCTCCGCGTCGAGGGGAAGGAATACATCATGCAGGATGGCGACATCTGCCACTTCCTCTTCAATCGGTGAGCGGGGGACCTCCCCGACCGGCATCCAGACCAGCACATCGAGCGGGTGATCCAGGACGCGGAAGCGCTTGGATGGCGGGTCGCGCTGTCCAACGGCCATGCGTGGGGCCGATTGTTCTGCCGCCAAGCCTCCCGAGGGGGCTGCATCGTGTCGGTGTGGTCGACGCCGAGAGTGGCCGAGAATCACGCCCGGCAGATTCGAAGCAAGGTCGACGCCTGCCCGCACGGCGATCTCCCCGGGCAGGGCGACGGGGAACAGGACACCCCATGAGCGCATCCGACACGAGTGACCGGGAATACGACTTCGCTCTGATTCTGACCGGTGTGGCGGAATTGAGCACGGTCGTCGAGGACGGCCTGTTCCAGGCAGGCTGCGATGACGCCACGTTGAGCATGCAGTACGGCAGTCTGTACCTGGAGTTTTCCCGGACTGCTGCGTCGCTGAAAGATGCCATTCTGAGCGCCATCCGAGACGTTCAAGTTCGATGCGATGGCGACGGAGGACAACGGGCGACAGGCGGACAATCACAAAACCACGCCGACTTCCCGATAACCGCACTGCTGGCTAGAGATGTCGATGAATATCCATTGTGCGGACTCTGGAACGGTCGATTTGCCATGGCCGAGGAGGCTTTCGTGAAACCCCCGATGCGGCTCCTGATCGCCTTTGCCCTCGTCGCAGGTGGCCTCGGACTGTTGCGTAATCCATCGTCAAACGTGCCAGACTTCGGAGCACGCAACTCACCGACCGGCTTCATGGCCGCCGGAGACGGGCGATCTCGGCCTGCCGCGAGGCCCGATGACTCTTGCTGGGACGCAGCCGGGGAAAAAAAGCGTGTTCGGTCATGCTGCCATCCTCGGTCGAAACCAACTCAGGAGTCGCGGCACCGAGCCTGCCGGGCGATCGCCGCCGCCGAGCCTGGGGGCGCATCGATCCTTGAAAGGAGCCTGATTTAATCCGTGTCATCCGCAAATCCACGGTTTGAATGCATCGCTTTTTACTGCGGATTTCCCAGTGCGGGCTTCGCCCGCAACCCAGAATTGATAGCCAGCGGCAGTTGCAATTTTACCCTCCCACTGGGAGGGTCGGATGCGTCAACATCCGGGGACAGCTCGCCGTGTTGACCGTCAAATAAGACCCCGAAGCTCTCGGGGCGGCCCTTCCCTCGCTGCGCTCGACCCTCCCGGAGGGATGGTGAAAAGCGTGAAGCAATCGGTTGGAACTGGGAGATTCCTGGCTGACGATCAACTCATGTCCGCAACTTGCGGTGGGACAATCTTCGCGGCATGGCAAGAAGTCAATCGTTAGTAGTATGAATAGTACGAATGAAGCACAGATTAGAACTACGGTGAATGAGAATGATCATTGATTTTAGTGCTTCGTTGTCCATCGTCAATTCTCCTTTGTCAATTGGCCACTGAAGGCCTGGTCCAGCAGCGGTACTTTCGCGACAGTTGAACATACCGCGTGCGGGGAACAGCAAGCGCGACTTCTCTGTACCGCTCGGTTCAGTAATGCAGTGTCCCTAATTGGGAAATGCCCGAATTGGGCGGCCCCAAAAAACAAAAAGGAATACAAAATGTGTTTTGAATCTGGTGTTGACCAATCTTAAGACCGTCGCTTATTCGTTAGGCGGAGGGTGCCTGCGACGGGAAAGCGGATCGCACGTCCGGTTGGCACAGGACAACTAACGCCCAGATGCCGAAAGGCAACCCCAGGACGCAGCATGGTCCGATCATCGGGATCATTGCCAGGACCGATCCGATAATGGCGAGCGGATATCGGCGTAGCGACATCATCGACAGCGCGCCAGCGAATACAATCCCGCCGCCAACGATGCTCAGCGAGGACATGATGATGCCCAGAGCCCGATGCCGATTACCGCCGTCACGATCAAAGCGATCGCAGGCCCTTGCACCCGCGAGCGGGGAAATCTACGGAAAACCGCCGTTTGGGCGGGGTCGTTTATTTGGGGAGGGGCGAACGAATCGTAGTTAGCGAAATCACCGGTTTCTTTCGCCGACGAGTCTGTGACAATAATTTTCGAGCCACAACCGGGGCACTTCACGGCACGCCCGAGCGCACCGTCGGACACGTTCCCACCCCGACCACACTCCGGGCATTTGATCTGGATAAACATGGTTCCTCGCGCGAAAATTGAAGCGTTATCGGCAGCCATCTAAGGTAACCGTTCACACCCCGGACCGGCAAATCCCTGGAAACTGGGCTTTTCTCGAGGGCCGATTGCAGCCAAAACAGGGATATGACGCTGCAAATCACCGAAGAGCAGATTTCGAAGTGGGCGCCAGACGCCCAGGCAGTGGTGCGGTTTTTGTTGGCGAAAATTGTTGAGCTCGAGAGGCGATTGGAGCAGTACGAGGGCCCAAAGACACCGCAGAACTCTTCTCTGCCGCCGAGCAGCCAGCATCCGCATGCGGCGCGACCGAAGTCGAAGCGGAAGCCTGGCCGGCAGGCTGGGTAAGCGCAAGTACGATCGGGCGTTGATTCCGACGTCAGACTGCGACGAGACGAAAACACTCAAGCCCACCGCATGCCGGAGGTGCGCAGCGCGGCTCTCGGGATCGGATCCCGCCCCGCTGCGGCATCAGGTCTGGGAACTGCCCGAGATCAGGCCGCTTGTGACGGGAATACCAGCGGCATCGGCTCACCTGCCCGTGCTGCAGCGAAACGACCTGCGCGGCATTGCCGTCGGGTGTGCCGACCGGCCAGTCGGGACCGCGGCTCGTGGCGTTTTCCGGACTGTTGATGGCTTATTTTCGGCAGAGCAAGCGGCGGAGCGCACTGTTCCTTGAAGACTTGCTCGGCCAGCCCTGCTGCCCGGCCCTGACCGTCAAGATGCAGAACCAAGTCTCCCAGGCACTGGCAGAGCCCTACCGAGAACTCAACGGCGCCCTGGCCGATCAGCCGCAGGTCTTCATGGACGAATCGCCGACCAAGGAAGGACCCGCCCGGGCTTGGCTGTGGACGGCCGTGGCTCCCACGTTTGCCGTCTTTGCAATCTGCCTCAGCCGCGCGGCGACGGCTATCGGCCAACTCTTGGGCGATGGGTTCACCGGCACCATCAACTGCGACCGTGCCAAGATGGACTGGCATGTTGACCGGCTCCAATGGTGCTGGGCCTGGAAAGGAAAGAGGCGGCGATTCCGTCCAACACCGCAGAACAGCCAGGTCGACGAACCGCCCGCAACCATGATCGGTTCGCAGAGCGATCCGGGAGCCCGCCCGCCGCAGCGGCAGCGCTCCGGAGAGAGCGGCAGGCATCCGGACGCTCCATGGCGCAGCCTTTCCTCGGTATGATTCCATGGACGGCACTTTCACAGCGTACCAACCCGCGATCATCACCCGCGATCATGAACACCGCACCTGACACCGTCCAGAGCCGCCTGGCGGCCGGCTTTTGCCTCGACTCCCTCTGGGCCGAAACGATGGGCATCGATCCGAACGATACGAAGGAAGGGCCGCTCCGCCTCGTGGCCGAACTCCTCAACCGGACGGGCGTGGCGTATGCATTGATCGGCGGGGTGGCGCTTCAGATCCGCACGACGGAGCCTCGCACAACACTCGACATCGACGTCGCGGTGCCGCGGTTTGCCGATGTGCCGAGGGACGCATTACTTGCCGCCGGCTTTGATCACACGGGTCGCCACGAACACAGCGACAACTGGCGGGCCCCCCCCACCGGGCCAAGCGGCCTGCGGACGCCGGTGCAGTTTTCCGCCGAAGACGTGGGGATCGCCGAGGCCGTTTCCCATGCGGAGTTGACCGATCTAGCAAATGGCCTGCGGATGCGGGTGGCGACTCCGGCCGACCTGATCGTGCTCAAATTAGCAGCCGCCGCCGAGCCCCGCCGCCGTTCCAGTAAACGGCAGCATGACCTTGCCGATGTCGTGGCCTTGATGGAGGAATACCCCGGCTTGCGCACGCCCGAGACGCTGGCCCGACTCCGCGAGGTGCGGCGCTCGCTTCAGGCCCTGGACGACGATTGAGGTCACCATCAGGACGTTCGACGAGAGTGATCTCGCTGCCGTGAAGCGCTAGCAACGCGGAGACCTCTGATGCCAGCCCCAATGCTTCTTGCCCCGTTCGTCGACCATCACCCACCGAAGACGGGCGATCCTCATCTTCACTCGCGGTTGAACGGGCTCCGGGTGGTGTTATCGGTACGGCCCGTGCAACCGCTCCAGCTTCCCCCCGGCGGCCCCCACGCCCTCGGGCTCACAGCCCGCCGCGGAGAAACGCGATCAGGTCAGCCATCTGCTCGACCGAGACCGTCTCCTCCACTCCCTCCGGCATGAAGGAGCGGTTTGAGGTCACGAGCTCGTCGATCTCGGCGCGGGCGATGTTCCGCACCGTGCCGTCGGCGAGCTTCATCGTCACGCTCCCACCGGTCTCGGCGGCGATCAGGCCGGCCACCACTTCGCCACTTTCGAGCACGCAGGTCGAAGCCTGATAGCCCGGCTGGATGTCGGCATTCGGATCGAGGATGTTGGCCAGGAGGCGCTCCGGGGCGTGCTCGATCACCGTGGCGAGGTTCGGGCCGACGTCGTGGCCGTACGCGCCCCGACGATGGCAGGCGGCACAGACCCGCAAGTACGTGTCGCGGCCCCGGAGTGAGTCTCCCTCCCCCTCGAGGGCCACCCGATACCGAGCGACGACATCCCTCCGGGTCGCGCTCTCGCCGCCGGCAAGGAGCGTTTTGGCCCGGGCGGCAAGCGCGCCGTCGGGTGAGCCAAGGAGCCGGTCGCGCTGCTGGAGAGTGAGATTGCCCGAAGCGAGAAGGCCGCTCTCGACCCGGTCGAGAAGATCGGCCATCCACTCGGGCCGCGACAGCCAGGCATCGACGGCGCGGGTCCGCGAGGCCGGCCCGAGCGCCGGCCAGGCCTCGGCAAACGCTCCGGGCACCCCGGCCGCCCCCGAGCGGGCCAGAGCCTCAATCGCGTCTGCCTGCATGTCGGGGTCGACTTGGGGCACGAGCCAGCCAGCGAGCAGCGCGACGGCGCGGTCGCGCGTCTTGCCGGTGCGGGAGAGGAGCCGGGCGGCGGCCACGCGGATCTCCGGTTGCTCCGCAGCATCGGAGGCAACATTCCCGGCGCGCTTGAGCTCCCGATCGAGTCCGGCGAGCGTCGCCGCAGCGACGTTCATCCCCCACGGATCAACGCCAACCCGCTGCATGTCGGCCAGGAGCGGATCGAGGCTGCTCGTGCGGATCGCCTGCGGCGCCGCAAGCGCCCCAGCCAGCAGCGCCGTGACAGTGGCTGCACGCCCCTGGCCAACAGCCATGCGGAGGATCGATTCGCGATAGACCGCGGCCACCTCCGGCGCAGCCGCAGCGATGGCCCGCGAAAGGGCCTCGGCGTGCGCTAGCGCCGACGTCATCACCGCCGAGCGGAAGAGGGGATCGGCATGGTCGCTGACGGCGATCGCCGCGAGGGCCGCGCCAGCTTCCAAATCGGGCCATTCTCCGCAGAGGATCGCCACCTGGAGGCGGACCTTCGCATCAGGATCGCTAGCCAGCGAGCAGACCTTGCGGCGCACTTCCGGCGACCGGCTTTCGCCGGCGAACGTCACCGCCACTTCGCGGACTCGGCTGTGCCGGTCGGCGAGCGCCGCAAGGGAGAGATCTGCCGGGAACTTGTCCATCCGCACGAGCGTCGCGATCGCCTGCACGCGTGCCTCCGGTCGTGGCGCGGTGCGCACGACGCCAACGAGCAACGCCGCGGCCGCGTTTTGAAATGCCGCGTCCGACTCGTGGAGGATCCGTCGCATCGCATGGTCGCGCTGCCAGGTGTTGCCGCTTTCCACGAGCGCGACGAGATCCGCCGGCGACTTAGCCGCGACCACAGCAGCCGGAAAGCGGGTGGGGGGAGCGTCGGTACGAACGACGCGCCAGATCCGGCCGCGGTCGTCGCCGAGCCGGTATTTCGGCAGCATCTCCGCGCGTCCCTCGGGGGGCAGCCAGTCGGGATGCTCGATCATGGCCCTGACCATGTCGGAGACATAGAGCGCGCCATCGGGCCCGATCCGCGCCATCACCGGGCGGCACCAGCGATCGTCACTGGCAAAGAAATCGGTCGGCCCCTCGTCTTCCGGCCAGCGCGCTGAAAAGCTCGCGCCGTCGTCGATGAGCTCGTTGTGCTGGACGAGATTGTGGAACGGCTCGCAGGTGAAGGCGTGAAGCGTGCCGGGGCCGGCGTCAAAGAGCGTCCCGTTGCCGTCGATCGTGCTCCCGCAGGCCGACGTGTAGCGCCCCGATTGCTCGAACGAGTGAAACCGCTTCTCCGGAGTGCTCGCCGGACGCACCGGGGGGCTGTTAGCGCCGACGACGTGATGAGTCGTCTGCTCCGGGGCGACGAAGGGATTGCGGGCCGCGGCAGCTTCGGGGATCACCCACTGCCAGAGCGGATTGGCGTTTTGCGTGCCGAACCAGCGGCCAAATGGGTCGCGGTTGCGGCCGAATTGCGATGGCCCCGATTCGATCCATACCGATCCCGAATCGGGATGGAAGCGAAAGTCGTGGCTGCCGAGGGAATACTGCTGGCCGTTGGGCTGCGAGGTGATCACCGTCTCGGTGCCATGGCCGGGATGATGGCCGCCGCTGGCACACCACAGCAGGCCGTCGAGGCCAAGGCGAAGTCCGTTGACGCGGAGCTGTTGATTCCCCTCCATGAAGCCGTCGAGGATCACTTCGCGCCGATCGCACACACCGTCGCCGTCGTTGTCGGCAAGAAAGAGAATCTGCGGCGCGGCGGTGACGACCACGCCGTTGCGCCACACGGCGATGCCGTTGGGAAAGGAAAGCCCCTCGGCAAACAGCTGACTGGTCTCGTACCGGCCATCGCCGTCGGTGTCTTCGAGGCGGCGGACGCGGCCGCCAGGCGCGCCGTTGCCATCCATCCCGGAGGGATAGTCGGCCATTTCCACCACCCAAAGCCGTCCCTGCTGGTCCCAATCGAAGGCGACCGGATCGAGGACCTCCGGCTCGCTGGCCACGAGCTCCACTCGGTAACCGGGGGGCACGCGGATCCCCAGACGCGTCTCCTCCGGGCTCCGCGGGCCGTCGTCTGCCACAGGCGCTAGGACCGGCTCACCCGGCTTCTGCCCGCTCGCGGCGAAGAGCGCCGCGGCCTCACGCGCCTCGAGCGCCCGATCGAAGAGTGCCACCTCCGCGAGCCGACCGGCGAGAGGGGCAAACGTATCACTGCGGCTCCCGAGGAAGATCTCCCGCGAGTCAGCCGCCGTCACTTCAAGCGTGCCATCGATCTCCGGCTCCTGGCCGCCATTGAGCCACACGGTCGCCTCCTCCCCGCGCCGGACGAGAACAACGTGATTCCACGTGCCGGGGGGGATGACCTTCTGCCCAACCAGGAGCCCGTTGCGGTCGTTGCCGTCGAAGAGGATCAGCTTTCCGGCGCCTCCTGGCACGGCGCTGCCGCCAAGGCCCAGGTGGTCGCCAGGAGCGCCGGCTGCCCCGGCCGGTCCACGTGAAAAAAGATAGGCGGCCACGGGGCGTGATTCGGGGGGGACGTCGCTGCGAAACCAGAAGGCAACGCTCCAATCCTCGTCGAGGGCTTCGTCACGGCCAGCGAGACGACCACCGCGAAAAGCAGCTCGGGCCTGCGGATGGAAGCTGACCGCACCTGTGGAGACAAGATCGGCCGGCTGCTCGGCCAGCGTCCAACTCCGCGTCGGCCGCAGAGCTGCAAGGCGGGCCGCATGGTCGGCGGGAAACTCCGGCACGCCGGCCAGACGAGCCTCGCGCTCCTCCGCAGCCCGCTGCCGCTCGGCGGCGGCGGCCCGCTCTACCCCCGCGCCCGATGCCTCCCAGAGGGTGGCAATCGTCGCGACATCAAGGGCCCGATCAAACAGCGCCACCTCGTCGAGCTTTCCCTGAAGCCCATCTCCGAGGACGATCTCCGCTTTTCCTTTGATCGCCTCTCCGGTGAGCATCGGCTGCGGGTGGCCGTCGACGTGGACATCGACGCTGTCGCCGCGCCGAACGATCGCCACCTGATGCCAGTCGTCGGCACGGAGACGCATGTCGGTTCGCCGATCACCGAGAGAAAACCCGAAGGCGTGAGCCCCGTCCTGCCGCGCGATGAGCGGCTCTGCGGTGAGACCGGTGCAGAGCGCCCCCTGCCGGTCGCTTGCGCCACTCCGCTCGCCGAGCCACACCCAGGCGACGAGCGTCGCATCGCCGGCCGCGACCTGGCCGGGAAGGACGAGCCGACCGCCGGCGAGGTGGACCGCCCGGTTGATCGAGTCATTGCTTGAAAAAGCCGACGGCACGAGCGCCTCGCCGTCGCCGCAGCCGGTTCCCGTGCCGACGCCGGGGAGATACCAGGCGAAGCCGGGCGTGAGCGTCGCCGGACTGCCACCGGAGACGCCGCTGCGCGGCTTGGTGCCATCCTCGTCGTCGAGTCGCCAGAAGCCGACAGGCTGGGCTTCGAGCACCGCCTCGGCGGCAGGCCCGTGCCGATCGGCAGGCCCGCGCCTGGGCTTGCCCGTCACCTCCTCGAGCGCCGCGACGAGCGTGTCGACGATTTTCGTTTCGGCCGCGACCTCGAGGCCGGCCGTTCGCGCTGGCCAGGTGGTGTAGCCGCCGAGAACATGCTGCTCCGGGGGCGGGATGTAGCCCTCGGCGCCGTTGGCAAGCTCGACATTGAAGTGCATCGCGGCGGGGGAGCGGTTGCGGAGCTTGAGTCCGGTGAGGGCGTAGACCTCGTTGGGGAGCGTCGCGATCGTCAGCTCACCGATGCGGATCGCCTGGAGCTTGAGAGTTGTCCGCTTCCGCTCGTGGAGGATGATCGCCTCGCGGGCGTAAACTTCGGGGAGGTTCCTCGGAAGGTCGTCAGTGATCCCGGCAGCGATCCCGCGGGCCCAGGCGAGCCGGGCCTCGTTCGGCAATCGATAGCCAAGATCGAGAACCTTTTCCGTCATGGCAAGCGTGACATCGTCGCGATACTCGAGCGACTCGACCACCCTCACCGCCTTGCGGGCCACGGCGGCGGCATAGTCGTGGATGGCGGTAGGACGCTGCTCGGCGCCGTAGTCCATCCACATCAGATCACCACTGGTTCCCTGCGAGAGAGCGCAGACGAACGGGCCGTTGCCCTCCCCCGGCTCACCGAGCGCTGACGCGACAAACTTGCTAAACAGGCCGAAGTAATCCGCCGACACCGCCGGCGACCCAAAGTAGTGCTGCGAATAATTCGCAAACAGGGCCAGCGGCTTGCCGGCCGCATCCTGGATCGAGATCACCGAAAGCTGCGGATCGACCGGCCCCGACGGCCCGATGATCTCCTTGGAGAGATGGCCCGGGTGCATGTTGGCCAGCCCCGTCGGATTGCCGAAGGGATCGACCACGCGCGTCTCCGGCCGCCGCACCCAGCGCCGGTTGTGGGTGTGGTGCCAGTCATCGACTTTCCCCCAGCCGATTCGGGCCGGAGCGAGGCGCTCATCGGCTTGGGCGACGGCCGACGCGATCGCCGCCGGAAGCCGGGCCGCGTACGGTGCATCGACGCGGGTACCCAGACAGCCCATGGCCGCCGGGGCGGAGTGGGTGTGGGTCGCCGAGACCATGATCCGCTCGACCGGGATTCCGGTCCGCTCGGCCGCTAGGGCCTTCGCCTCGTCAATCAGCGGCTGCGGCATCATGCAGGTGTCGACGACGACCAGCGCCAGGCGCACGGGCGGCTGCCCCTCAGCGCCGCCGTCATCGATCACGATCGCCCGGACGAGGAGCGGATCGTGAACGCGATCGGCCCGCCCTTCGAGAAACCCTCCGGCGACGATCGAGGGGGCCTCCGGCGGGGTGTTGCGCGGCGTGATGTCGACCGCTGCCGCACCGGCCCGAAAGCCCCCGGCAGCAGCCGTGGCCCGGCCGGCGATGACCAGGAACAGGCCGAGCGTCATGGCTCGAGCCATGCGAAGCACGACAGCGGGCAGCGGGAGCTTCATCTTCGGGTCCCTTGGGGGCGTAACGGGGCGGTCGCCTGGCGGGCACCCGTCGATCCACTGTAAACTCTTCCCGTCACGGGGAGGAGGCGGGCGATGCTCACAATCGGCGATTGCGTGCGGACTGGTGGCCGGCTGGCCCGGCGTCCGTTCCTCCGTGTCGGCAGCGCCGGCCTGGCGGGGCTGGCCGGCCTCACGAGCCTGTTTGGCCAGTCGCCCACCGGCATCGCCACGGCCGCCTCGAACGATCCTGCGGCTCGCTTTCTCCGCGACCGCTCGGTGATTTTCCTCTTCATGCACGGCGGGCCGTCGCAGTTTGAGACGTTTGACCCGAAAACAGAAGGGCCCTCCAACACCCATTCCCAGACCGGCGCGATCGCCACCTCGATCCCCGGCATCTCCTTCGGCTCGACCTTTGCCGAGCTCGCGAAGCGCGCTCATCTGATCAACATCGTCCGCTCGTTCGTCACCGGCGACGGCAACCACGACATCAAGCCGGTCGTCGGCGCGGCGACAAATCGGGCCAATCTCGGCTCGCTTTACGCACGCGTCGCCGGGGCCAATCGCCCGGCCACGGCGATGCCGACGAACGTCACCCTCTTCCCCCCGGCCGTGATCAAGGATGCCGGTCCACCGATCACCGACTTCGGCAACTTCGCCGCCGCCGGCGACCTTGGCCCCGCCTATGCACCGCTCGTGCCGGGGGGCGGGCTTGGCTTCCAGGAAGACATGCGGCTCCATCTCCCGCAGGAGAGGCTCGGCGACCGGCGCGGGCTCCTTGCCGAGCTCGATCGAGGGAAGCGGTGGCGCGATCTTGCCGCGCTCCGCGGCGCCAGCCTGATTCACGAGGCCGCGTTTGACGCGCTGCTGCGGGGCGTCTCCGATGCCTTCGATCTGGAGAAAGAGGATCCACGGATCGTCGATCGCTACGACACCGCCCCCCACTTCCGGCCGGAATCAATCGACAAGAAGTGGAACAACCACAAGCACTACGCCGATCATGGCCAGTCGATCGGCCGGCTGCTCCTCCTCGCCCGCCGCCTCTGCGAGCGCGGGGCGGGGTTTGTCACCGTGACGACGAGCTTCGTGTGGGACATGCACGCCGACATCAACAACGCTCCGGTCACCGAGGGGATGCGGTATGTCGGCGCCCCGTTCGATCATGCCGTGGCGGCGTTCATTGACGACGTCGAGGCCCGCGGGCTGTCCGACAAGATCCTCCTCGTCTGCTGCGGCGAGATGGGGCGGACGCCGCAGCTCAACGCCGCCGGCGGCCGCGACCACTGGGGGGGCCTCGCTCCGCTCCTCCTCTACGGCGGAGGGCTGGGGAAGGGAAACGTCGTCGGCCGTTCGAGCCGCGACGGCGGTCAGCCCGCCTCCGATCCAGTGACGATTCCCGACCTCGTCGGCACGATCACGCGCTCGCTTCTCGATCTCTCCGAAGTTCGCCTCCTCGACAGCCTCCCCAAGTCGCTCCAGGCGACCCTCTCCCAGGGGCGGCCGATCCCTGGCCTCGGCTGACAGGCCCCGCGGCT
>SIAG01000094.1 GCA_009691925.1 Planctomycetaceae bacterium | reverse complement strand
ACGGAAGCTTGTTGGCCGGTCGTCGGCAGAGGGGATCGCACCTCCCGGGAGTCATCCGTCGCGCCGCGGCCTCGATGGTGGCCGTTGCCTCCGTTGGACCAAATATCCCGGTCGAGGCGGCCGGGTTCGCCCCGAGCGAGACGGTGTTCCCGGCGACGACGCGGGTCTGGGTCAGCGCCCCCGATCCGCGCCGGCTCCGCGAGAACTTCGACAACACCGACTACGGGCAGTTGCTCCAGGACCCACAGATGCGCCCGTTCGTGGAGAGCGTCCGCGATCAGGCCCGCAAGGCCGGGAGGCAGCGGCTGGGGAAGCTCGGGCTCTCGTTCGAGGATCTCGCTAGCGTCCCGGGGGGGGAGGTCGCTCTGGGCGTCATCGAACCGGCTGCCGGTCGGCTCGCCACGGTGATCCTCGTCGATACCACTGGCCACGACGACGAGGCCTCGCGGCTCGTCGAGACGATCGGCGCGCGGCTCGTCGAGCGGAAGGCCACGAAAACGACCTCGACGTCCGGCAACGGCACGACGATGACCATCTACGACGTGCCGCAGGAGCCGGGGGCCGCGCTTCCGACGCGCGTCGCCATCGTCCTCCGTCCCGATGCGCTCGTCGTCGGCGACGATCCCGCCGTCGTCATGCAGACCGCGTCGTCGCTGGCGGGCCGGGCCGACGGCCTCGCCACGGTCGCCTCCTACAAGGCCGTGTGTGACCGGTGCGCTGACAAGGTCTCCGCGACCGCGGCGCCTATCCGCTGGTTCGTCGATCCGCTCGGGTTCGCCCGGGCCGTGCAGGCCGCCAATCCCCCTCGCGAGAAGCGGAAGGGACCAGACTACGTGGCGATCCTCGGGCGCCAGGGCTTCGATGCGGTGAAAGCCGTCGGCGGGGTGATCGTGCTCGACGACGGGCTCCACGATCTCCGCCACCACACCCTCGTCCACGCGCCGCCGCTGGAGGGGCGGAAAGCCTTCGCCGCTGATCGCTACAAACTCGCCGCCCGGATGCTCCAGTTCCCCAACACCGCGAGCCTCCAACCGCCGTCGTGGGTGCCGCGCGACGTGTCGAGCTGGGTCACGATGCAGTGGGATATGAAGACGGCCTTCGAGTCGGCCGAGTCACTCGTCGACGATGTTGTCGGTGAAAAGGGGGTCTTCGACGACGTCATCGCGTCGCTCAAGGAAGATCCGGACGGCCCGCAGATCGACGTTGAGAACGACCTCGTCGGATGCCTCGGCACGAGGGTGTCGATCATCAGCGACCACACCATGCCGATCGACGTCGACAGCGAGCGCCTCGTGATCGCGATCGAGACGCACAATCCGGAGCAGGTGGCCAAGACAGTGGCCAAGTCGATGTCGACCGATCCCGACATGCGGAAGGTGGAGTTCAACGGCCATGTCATCTGGGAGTTGATCGACCGCACCGACTCGATCCCCAAGCTCGAGATCGAGACCCCCGGCCTGATCTCCGCCCATGCCGATTCGGAGGCCCCCGGCCGTCGGGGGCGGCTCCGTGACCGCGAGGAGAAACTCCTGCCGCACTCGGCCGTGACGATCGCCCACGGCCATCTCCTCGTCGCCTCCCACCGCGACTTCCTGGAGCGCGTCCTGGCCACCTCCGGCGACGGAGGGACGCTCACCGAGACCGGCGACTTTGGCGTCGTGACCGAGGAACTGGCGCGTCTGTTTCCCGGTGAGACGGCGCTGCGGAGCTTCGGCCGGGGCGACGAGACGATCCGCCCGGCCTACGAAATGCTCCGCCGCGGCGAGATGCCGAAATCGAAGAGCCTGATGGGGCAACTTCTGAATGTTGCCCTCGGCGACGGCAAGGAGGGGAGCGTGCGGGAGCAGCGGATCGACGGCAGCACGCTGCCGGAGTTTGACGTCATCCAGCGCTATCTCGGGGCCGCCGGGGTGGGGATGGAGACGGTCCCCGAGGGCTGGTACATCGCCGGTGTGGCCCTGCCCCGCGATGGCCGCAGCGATGCGGTGGCCCGCGAACCGTCGGACACGGTCGGACGCTAAGCCCGCCCATCAACTCCACGGCGCCGTCGGGATTTTTTCCGACGGCGTCCGCCGTCAGGGTGGTCAGCGCGGCGCCACCCCTTCCTTCCCTGCCTTGCGCGAGGAGGGCGACGGCGCGGTCGCCGGCCCCCGCGTCGATTCGAGGACGGCCCAAAAAGGGTGCTGTCGGTCACCACGCGTCCGCAGATCCTCGAGGAGCACCCCCTCGTCCGGGTCGACCTGGTCGCGCCACAGCTTCTTGCCATCGAGGCTGACATTCACCGGCCGCGTGAAGTCGACGAGGTCGGGGGAGAGCCACACCCTGACCCGCTCGGCCCCGCAGTGGACGACGAGCCCGTTGGTGGCCGTGGTCTTGGCTTCGAGCGTGAACGGCCTGACCCCCTGACCGGGCGGCCACTGCGACGGCAGGACGACGGTCTTCGGGGGGGCGCCGGAGAGCTCCACCCACCAGAAGAAATTGTCCCACGGGCGCATCGTGACGGTGTCGATCGTCGTCGGGAGGAACGTCCGTTTCCGGCGCCCCATCCAGTCGAAGATCCGCAGAATCTCGTCGGCGAAATGTTCGTGGCCGCGGCCCCGGTACTCGACGTAGGTGGTGTCGAAGCCCTTGGCGAGGTAGCGGTCGAGGTCCATGCCGTTGCGGGCAAAGGTGCCGTTGTCGAGCTCGCCCCCCACGACGTAGATCGGCAGCGTGCGGGCATTGTGCCAATAGTGATTCACGTAGCGGCCGGCGGCGGGCGTGATCGCGACCAGCCCCGCCCACAGGTCGGGATGGGCCAGGGCGATGTCCCAGGCGGCGTCGCCACCGAGGGAGTGCCCCGAGAGGAAGACGCGGTCGGTGTCGATGGCGAATCGTCGCTGCGCCTCCCGCAAGCTGCCGAGGACGGCCGCGTGCTCACGGGCCGAGTAGCCGTAGGTCGATTGCCCCTCCTCCGTCCAACGGGGCGCGACGACGATGCAGCCGTGACGGGTCGCCTGACCGACCCGGCGGCCGTCGGGCCCCGGTGATCCCGCCCACCAGGTGATCTGGTCGGCCGGCGTCGTGAAGGCAGCATGGAGCGAGACGACCGTCGGGTAACGCCGCAGCGGGTCATACTCGGGGGGCACTTGGACGAGACAGGTCACCGGCTGTCCATCAGCACCGGGAAATTCGAACTCATGGAGCCCGGGGGCCGTCGGCTCGGGGGGATCCAGGGGAGGGCGCATCTGACGCGCCAAACTCGCGATCGTCGCCGCGTCCCCCGCCTCCTCGTCGGCCACCCGTTCCCGCAGGGCCTGGCGG
The DNA here is from genome assembly GCA_009691925.1 of Planctomycetaceae bacterium. Classification (GTDB taxonomy): domain Bacteria; phylum Planctomycetota; class Planctomycetia; order Pirellulales; family UBA1268; genus QWOP01. The sequence continues at coordinate 8,313 of SIAG01000094.1, read as the reverse complement.
GCCGCCGCGTCGTCCGCGCGGAGGTAGTCGCGGAGGAGATCGCGGACGCGGGCGGCGGAGAGGGCGAGCTTCAGGTTCTCGCCGGCCGCCGCGGCCCCCTGGAGCCAACCGGAGAGCGCGATCGCCAGCGCCCGGTCGGCGGCGAGGTCGGGTTCGGTGCCCATCCGCTCGAACGCCGAGAGCCGATCGAGCGTGGCGAAGGTCATCTCCGCGCCGATCTCGTCGAGGATCCCGGCGACGGCGTCCCGGGTGCCGCCATCCTCGAGGCTGTCACACCGCTCCTGGAGGAGCCCGAGCAGGCGTTCGGCCGATGCCTGGCGGCCACGGTAGGCATCACGGGCCTCCCGGATCGCCTCAATGGTCTCGGCCGAGGCTTCGTCGGCCGGGAAGCGTTCGAGGATCTCCATCGCCAAGGCATCCTGGCCCGACTTGCCGCGCAGTCGGACCTCGTCGAGGAGCCGGGTGGCCGACAGTTCCCCCAGACTCCGCCGTTCTTCGGCGAGGTTCTGCAGCGCGGGGAAGTCACCGATGACACCGTCGAGCTCGCCCCGCGCCTCCTCGTAACGCTCCGCCTGGAGGAACAACCGCACGATCCGCAGCCGCTCCTCCGAACTCGCCGGATCGGTCTGTCGATCGAGCACCAGGCGCAGCTGGTCGCGGGGGATCGATCCGGTCGATAGGCGCATGTCGAGGAGGAACGGGTTGTCGGTGAGGACCGCCTCGACCCGAGTCCAGCGGGGGGTGATCTCGGTGATCCCCTGGACGACATCGACCCTCCCGGAGGCCGTCGCCAGGGTGAGGATGCGGCGCCCGAATTCGTCGAACGGCGTGGCGGCGAGGATCCCGCCGATCGAGGCGACGCGGCGGCCGTTCTCCGCGACGCGCTGCGGGATCTCGATCCGCTGGAGTTGGCGGCCGAACGGAAGCTCCTCCGCCCTGACGACGCGCCGCCGCGAGACGAACGTGCGCGTCAATTCGTCATCGCACATGAGTACGGGGGTGCCGGCCGTCCGGCTGCTGGTCGCCTCGGCGATCGGGTCGACGGCCACTCCGGCAACGAGAGCAAAGCGTCCCTCGAGCGTCCGGCCATCCGCCATCTCGACCCGATCGGCCAGCGCGGTGCCAGAGCCGGCCCACGAGGCCAACAGAGCGCCGGAAACGAGAGCGCCGATGACAGCCCGGAGGGGGGGGTGAGTCACCACTGGCCGATGCGGAGGTGCCGGCGTGGGGGGGGCAGAAGCCAGGCTTTCCATCGAATGTCCTCCGTGACCTCCGGCCTCTTGGCATCCTCCGCCAGAGAAAAAATAAGTTTATCGCGAGGGGGAGGAAGTCATCCATGTCGCCCCTGGCCGCCGCGGCGGGTGCGGCCGCTCCGCCTTGCCGACCGCCCCAGCCTTCGGGCCGGGCGGAGGGCGCCGTCGGGCTCCGGGAACGGTACACTTTCCGGGAGGCTAGATGCAGCGGGGGCGCCAACCGAGCGGCTCGTGCGGTGTTCGCCCGCTCGCTTTCCCACACCAGCAGAGAGGATTCCAACCCGATGCGAGGGCCGATGGGCGACTTCGTGCGACGGGCGCTCTCGTGGGGGATCGTCCTCGTGCTCCTCCTGCCGATCCTGCTATCGGTGGTGAGCGGACTGGCGGCCCTGCTCGCCGCCCTCGGCGACGAGGGGGGCGCGCGGTTGTGTTGGCGCGCGGTCCTCCTAGCGGCCGTGGTCTGGCTCTTGGCGGTGGTGGCGACGTCGGTCCTGGCGGGCCTTGCAGCGCTCGCCGCGGAGCGTGGGGGACGGCGGTGCGGCCCCCCCTCCCGCCATCGGCGGCGGCACGATAGCCGACGCCCCGGGCGGCGGCGGCGTGACGGCGGCTGGCCGGCGGCGGACGGCGAATCAAGCGGAGACGGGAGCGGTGACGACCGGCCTCCCCCCCGGAATGACCCGCGGCCGGGCTGATCTTCCCCGGTGGAGGGCGAGCGATGCCGATCAAGTTCCGCTGTACGGGATGCCGTTCGAAGCTCTACGTCCCGGAGCGGTGGCACGGGACCTCGATCGTCTGCCCCCGGTGCGAGACGCGGGTCATGGTGCCGGCCGAGGCTGCCGGGGGCATTGTCACGTTGTTCGAGGGGGCGGCGGTCGAGAAGTCGCTCGAAGATCTGGTCCCGGACAGGGACGAACTGTTCCGTGCCGCGCCGTTTACAATCAAGGTCGGCGCTCCTGGCCGCAGCCGTGGGAAGCGGGGCCGCGGGAAGCGGATCCCCAAGTCCGCAGGCGTGCAGCGGCGACGGACGGTGACCCTTCCGGACTGGGTTCCGTATGCTTTTGGCGTCGGGCTGTTGATGGTCAGCGCGGGGGCGTTTCTCGCCGGGATCTGGTGGGCGTCGAGGGGAGGCGGATCATGATCGGTCGAGGCGCGGTTTCGGTTCCGCACGTCCCCGGGAGCAGATGGTTGCCCGTGATGCTCCTAACGCTGTTGGTTGTCAGCGGGGAGACTGGCCGCGGGCAAGACCCGCCGCCGACGGCAGCGGCGGTGAAAGTCCTTCTCGATGGCGTGCGTGAAGACCTCGACGCCGACCGTCCGCAGGCGGCCCGCGATCGGTTCGTGACGGCGGTCGATGCGCTGTCGGCGCTGGTCGGCGGAGAGCCGCCGGCGGCGGCGGCCCGCGGCTTGCTCGATCGGGCCCGGGGGCTGCGGGACGATCTCGAGCTCCAGGGGGTCGATGTCGATAGCATCGAGCTCCCCTCGCTGCCGCGGGCGGCGGCCAAGCCGAAGGGGGATTCCACGGCGAAGTCGGCGAGGGGACCGGCCGGGACGGTCAGGAAGAGGGGGGTGGGAAGGCCGGCCAACCCCAGCGCCAAGGACGCCGCCGCCACAGGGGTGAGCTTCGTCGAAGAGGTGGCGCCGATCCTTTTGCGCCACTGCGGGGGGTGTCACGTCGCCGGCCGCCGCGGGGAGTTCCAGTTCACCTCCTTCGACACCCTCATGAAGACCGGGATGGTGCAAAAGGGAGCCGGGGCTGACAGCCGGCTCGTCGAGGTGATCCGCACCGGCGACATGCCGCGCGGCGGCGGGAAGGTGTCGCCCGAGGAGTGTGCGCTGCTGGTGACCTGGATCAACGAGGGGGCGATGTTCGACGGCGCCGATCCGCTCGTGTCTTTGCAGAATCCCGGGGCGCCCGTGGGGGCCGCGACGACACCCGTCCCCACCGGCGCGGTGAAGCTCGAACCGGGGGATGTGTCGTTCGCCTTCGACGTCGCGCCGGTCCTGGTGAAGCAGTGCTCCGGCTGCCACGACGCGATGCAGCCCGACGGAAATCTCTCCATGGTGACCCTGGAATCACTCCTCCGGGGAGGCGCCACTGGCGCTCCGATCGTCGCCGGCGAAGGGGCCGCGAGCCTGCTGGTGCGGAAGCTCAAGGGGCGCGACATCGAAGGGCAGCCGATGCCCCTCGGAAAGCCACCGCTCTCCGCGGAGGTGATCGCTACGATCGAGAAGTGGATCGATCAGGGGATGAAGCTCGACCTCCTCACGGCCCAGACGCCGTTGACGACCGTGGCCGCCGCCGGTCGGGCCCGGAGCCTCTCCCACGCCGACTTGCTCGCGGCCCGCTTCGAGGCCGCCGAAGGCATCTGGCGGCGGGCGATCGCCGACGAGGAGCCGGCGCGCATCACCCGCGGGGATCTCCGTCTCGTCGGCAACCTTCCCGAGGCGAGCCTCGAGAGTCTGGCCGATCTGGCCGAAAAGGCGATGGAAGACGTTGCCGAGACCCTCGGAACCGGCGGCCGCCCGTTGGCGAAGGGGGGGATTGTCCTCATGGTCTTCGACAAGCCCTATGACTATTCCGACTTCTGGATCAACGTCCTCGGGGAAGAGCGTCCCAAGGGGCTGTGCGGAAAGGCGGGCGTCAACGGCGACGTGGTCTACGGTGCCCTCATCGCCCCCGTGGTCGATTCAGCCGCTGCCCGGGCCGACGCGACGGCGGCGATCGCCGCGGAGCTCGCCGCCGCCGCGTTCCTCGCCCGTGGCACCTCCGACTGGTTCGCGGTCAGCGCTGGCCGCGCCGTGGCCATGAAGGTGGCGCCGAAGTCGGCGCTGGTGAAGGCCTGGCGCGGTCAGGCCAGCGAACGGCTCCAGCGGATGCGCCGTCCCGCCGCCGTCGTCGACGGGACGGCTGGACCGGCCGACGACGCCCTTGTGGGCGGGGCGTTCCTCTCCGCTGCTTCAGGGGGGGGGAGTCGTCTCAAGGGGATCCTCGGACAACTCGAGGCCGAGGTGCCTTTCGGGGAGGCCTTTGAGACGGCATTCCAGGGAACCCCGACGGCAGTCTTCGAGAGCTGGCTGGCGAGGGAGTCGAAGAAGCGGGGCGGAAGCGCGGGGCGATGAGTTTTCCACCGCAATGCCGTGGTGTCTGGGATGCGGAGAGCTCGTTGATAAAAAGGAGGGGGCCTTGGACCCCGGGGCGGGAGATCCGGGCGGCCGCCGGCGAACCGACAGTCTCCGGCATGGCCTGCGACCGGGACAATTCATCAGCCCCCAACGAGCCTCGGTAAGAGCTCACCGGCATGGTGTGACAGCAGCACGAACATGGCAGAAAACCCATCGCCCCAGGTTTCCCTGCCGCGCGGGGGATTCCGCGGGCATGGCCTGCCTGGTCAACAGCATCATACACGCCGGAGTCAGGCGTCGGCCATGTCCCGGCCGACCGCTTCCATTGTTTTCGTGTTTCGTTCGACCGCGATCACCACGGTCTGGCGCTCCACGCCGTTGGGATTGCTGGCGATGATCGGGAGGACCTGCCGCTTGTTCGGCAGGTCGACGCGGACGCGGAAGGTGCCGTCCGGCCCGACTTTGACCGGTTCCCCCTGGAGCGTCACGTAGGCCCCCGGTTGGGTCGCCCCGTAGACGATCATCTCGGCATCGACATGGATCTGGAAGTCGCTCGATTGCTCCGCTGCGAACTCGCCATCGACCGCCGACGAGCGCTGCGCCGGCGGACCGATCGGTCGCCGCAGTTTCTCCTCGAAGAGCTCCTGGAGGTCGGTGCTCGAGTGCTCGGGGGAAAAGCCGCCGCTCATCGCGTAGATCTTCTCGCAATCGGCGGCGATGTCCCCCCAGTGGGTGTCGAGGGTGTCGGCCTGCGAGTTGGCCGGAACGGTCACGGCGTTGGAGCGGGCCAGGGCCTGGAACTTCCCGTGGGGGGCCTGATACCCGATCTCGAGTCGACAGCGCATCGGCTCGCGGATGTCGACGAACCAGTTCTTCACCCCGCCATGGATCTCGATCGTGCGGACAACCCGTTCCGAAGGAGAAGCCTGGAGGGCATTCTCGAGTTGGAGGACTCGGAGCACCGGGCGGGCTGCATGCCATTCCTGGCCGAGGGCCGCCTGAGCGCGGACGATGCTTGCCGAGTTGATCTCCCAGAAGGCGTGGAGCCAGTGGGGCCCACGCACCATGACGACGATCCGGTCGCGCATCGAGGCTGCCGAACGACCATTCTCGGGCCTCGTGGCGAGCATCTTCGCCTTGGCGATCCGTGCCCTGGCCTCTTGGATCCGCAGTGCCACGGCTTCGTCTCGGGCCGGCGCCGTTTCGGCGGGCGTCGGGCGGGTCGGCGCGACCTTCGGACGCATCGCCGCGGCCGGAACCGGTTGACGGGCCCGGGCCTTGCGCACCAGCGCCCGGATCAGTTGATCCTTCCTCATGGCGTGCCAGCCAGCCACACCATGCTGCTTGGCCAAGCGGGCCAGATCACGAACCGGCTTCTGCTTCAGACTCGCGGCTGTCACGGATTTCCCCCGGGAAATGGTCGATGTCCAACACTTCCACGGTACCGACAACGAGACCTTAACGCAAATGAAGACCCCCCTCGAGGGGTGTTTTTCGCGTCGATCGGCCGAAAGCCGTCCCTCTTTCGAATCGCGATTCGACCGGACAGACCAGGGGCGCACGCGGCACGGACGGCCACCAACCGCCATTCGGATCGCTCTTGAGGGGGGATTGTGGCAACGCCACCCGGCGATCAGTCGCCGCGGAGTTTCAGCCCCCGCTCGGTGAGTTTCTCACGGACCTCATTCAGGCTCGTGACGCCGAAGTTCTTGCACTCCATGAGATCCTCGGCCGTCCGGCGGATCAATTCACCGATGGTACCGATCCCCAGTTTCGTCGTGCACTTCCGGGCCCGCACGGAGAGAGACAGTTCGGTGATCGGGAGGGAATGGATCTCCTGACCATCCGCCGAAGGGACCTCGGGTTCGTAGACCGTCTCCTCGGTCGCCGTCGCCGTTGCCAACTGGCCAAGACTCAGCCCCTTCGTGGCGAGCATGTCCTTGATTTCGACCAGGCTCGTTTCGCCGAAGTTCTTGCTCTCGAGGATCTCCGCCTCGGTCGTGCGAGCAAGATCGCCGAGGGTTTGGATCCCCATCTTCTGGAGGCAGTTTCGGCTCCGCACCGAGAGTTCGAAATCGCTGACGGGGAGGGCGAGAACATGATCGAGACGATCACGCTGCTTTTGATCCTGATCGTCGAGTTGGAGGTTGCCGGAGGCGGAAGAATCCTTGAGGAACAACCGGGCCCGGGGGTGATCGGGATAGACCTGGAGGATCCGCTTGTAGCACTGCTGGGCGTTGACGAAGTCGTCGCGGTCCTCGTAGAGGATGCCGAGGTTCATCAGCGCCCCGACTGACGCCGGATAGCGCTGCACAGCCCGCTCGTAGCAGGCCTTGGCCTCATCGTCGTTGCCGACCCGGTCGTTGATCACACCCATCGCAAACAGGGCGGCGGGATGCCCCGGATCGAGGGCCAGAGCCTTCTCGAGCGCGACCATCGTGTCCGCCAGCGGGAGGCCGAGATCGGCCGCAATCGTCGCCTTTTGGGCCCAGAAATCAGCCGAGGATTCCGCGGTCGGGCCGAGTTTGGCAAGGGACGTCTCGGCCTCCTTCGAATGGCCGGCCAAACGCTTCGCCTCGGATGCTCCTACGCCGCAGGCAGTCATGTCGTAGCCCCCTTTTTGGGCGGCCGCGAACGCATCGCTGGCCCGCGTGAGGAGGTCGGGGGAGTGATCGCCCGCCATCGCCAACGCGAGCAGCGACCGGGCTTGATAGTAGTGGGCGACCGCGCCGCCGTCGGCCGACTTGAGCGTCTGGACCGCGTCTTTCCAGCGACCGAGGAGGTACTGCCCCACACCGAGTCGGACGCTCGACGCCGGACTGCGATCCTCCTGTCCCTCGAGCTCCTTGACGGCCCCGCGGAGATCCCGGTGGGTGGCCGGATCACTACCGAGAAGCCCGATCAAAGCGGCGATTTCGTTCGGGCCGAACGAGCCGGTGCCGGTGAACAGATCGCGGACGTCGACGGTGGCGGGCATATCGGCCTTTCAGCAGAAGAAGGGGAAAAAGCCAGCGGCGGGAGTCGAACCCGCAACCCCCGCATTACGAATGCGGTGCTCTGCCAATTGAAGCTACGCTGGCCTGTGATCTTGCCGGACGGTGGCCACCGCGGCCCTCACCCGGGAGGGATCGCTGCAGTTCCGACCCGGATGCCGCGGGCATTTCGGCCCACTGGCGCCCAACCGACGCGATCCGCCCAAGGCGATTCGTGTCAGTCGGAACCCAGAAAATTAGCGCAGGGACCGGGGCACCGTCAAGGGTCGTCCGGGAAAATGGCTGCCACCGAGTATTTGGCCCGCAGCCGGTGCATGCCAGACCGGCCCGACCGCACGAGTCGGTCGCGAGTCACCGCACTCGCAAAAACCGGAGGTTTTCCACGTCAACAAAGTCCATGGATGTCGACGTGGAGCCAACCAAAAAAAACCAGCCAAAGAAACAAGGTGGGGCCTCCGACCCGGCAGGAGCATCCTGCCATGGGAGTGCGGGTCAGGGGCAAGGCGACCGCACGCCCGGAGTAAGCCAGAGGCCCCACCTCATGTATGGGTATTGGCGGGCGGTGGGGACCGTCCGCCGAGGTTCCATAGAAATGCAGATGGCGTGCCAAAGTTGGCAACGCCGTCGACTTCTCACTCGATGGGGGACTGGAGAGGGCGCGGGAAGAGCGTTCGGTTGTTTTTTTCAGCCCTCAGCGCGGCAGACGCAGCCGCCGCTGGCCCTACCTCTGGGGCCAACCGATACCAGGGGTGGCGCGATCGATCGGCCCCTGCTGTGACGCATTCCGCGGCGGTGCGTTGCAGAACGCAGCGCGCGACGGCCGTCGGGTCGGTCGCGGCGGCATTCGGTATGATGCTCTGGTCGTCGCCCTCCCCGGCTCCAGTCCTGCCGCAGGAAGGCGTTTCCCCCTCTCGCGATGCCGCCGGAGCCGCCCGTGATCCCCC
>SIAG01000093.1 GCA_009691925.1 Planctomycetaceae bacterium | reverse complement strand
CGGTGCCGACCGCCGTCACCTCCTTGTCGCCCAGTTCGATGAGCACCCCCCCAAGGGCATATCGGCTCGACTCGTTGTCGGTGGCAAACACCGTCCGCCGCACGAGCTCCCGAACTAGCAGCGTCGAGATCTCATGACCGGAGTCGGCCGGAAAACTGGCCACGGCCGGGAATTCGAGCGGATCCTCCGCCGGCAGGCGGAACTCGCTACGGGGCGCCTTGACGATCGTGGCGGTGCCGTCGGTATGGATGTCAAACACCGTCCCGGCGGGGCTTTCGCGGACGATCGCCGCCAGCCGGGAACTGGGAAGGAGCACCGCCCCGGGAGCCGACGTTTCCACCCCTTCGATGCGGATGCGGATTCCAACCTCGAGATCGGTGGCCGAGAGCACGGCCGAGTCCCCGTCAGCCTCGAGCTTGACGTTCGAGAGGACCGGCTTGGGAGATCGGGACGGAACCACCGCCTGGGCGCTCTGGAGGGCCGCAAGGAGCGGCTCGCGCACACATCGCACTTTCATGACGGACCCCTTCGGACGAACCGCGTCGCGGCCCGGGAACCCGGCCACGGAAAGCCCCTACTGTACCCGACCCGGGGGCGACAGAAACCCCCGCCGGTCCCCTTCCGGTCGCGGCCCCTTTCTTCCCTCTTTTCTTCTTCTCATGGATAAAAGAAAGGGAGAAGGGGAAGAAAGAAGAATATCAGGGCTAATATGAAACGAATCAATCAAAGGGGTGAACGTTTGTCTCTATAAGCCGGCATTCAGAGTGAGGAAAACCTGGAAAATAAGGGTTTTTGATCGATTGAAGGAGGCGGTGTGAGCGTCGATTGGAATGTCGGAAACGTGTGGGAAAGGGGTAATCAGGAGGTGAGAAATGAGTCTTTTCCGAGGCTCCATGGAGATGATCGGCGGTGGGGTCGACGGCCGTCGGGCGTGGCGTGAGCGTGGTGGGGGAGTTCTGGCGGCGACGGAACAGGGTGGGGAATGGGTGGGGCGGCGTCGGCAGCGGAGCGATTGGCGAGATTTCCAACATCTGCCGACGGAGCAGCGACATCCGCCAACAGCGAATGCCAGAGGGGAAAAAGGGCACCCCGAGCCTTTCGGCCGGGGGTGCTTCGTGCGGAATCTGGAAGCTCAAGGTCCCGGGAGGGCCCAAAGCCGGCCGGATCGAGGCACGGTCAGGAATGCTGGTCGAGGTGATCTGGCGATCAGCTTCAACCCTGCCGCCGAGAGCGACTCTTTCGCTGCCGCAGTGCCCCGATCACCGCCACAGCGGCGCCGATGGCCGCCAGGGAGATGGTTCCGGGTTCGGGGACGGCGACGACGCCGTACTCGACGAGCAGATTTGAGCCGTTGCGAGCCACAGTCAAGGTGGCGTTTGGCCGGACGGAAGCCAACGCGGCCCCGGTGCTGTCGGTGCCGACACTCCCCAAGGAGAAGATTCCTGTCGAGGAGCCGGCCGTCGAGGCATCGATCAGGAGCCATGAGTGTTGGACCGACCAGAACGGGTCGGACCAATCGACGGTCGAGCCGGCGGAATTGAAGACGAGATCCAGCAAGCTGGCTGGGTCGACCGACAAGGAGCCGGTGAAGACATCGATGGCGTCGTAGAGCGTGCCCCGATCGGCGAGTGCGGCGGTGTTGGCCACCAGCTCCCACTCCAAGTGACTGCCGGCAGCGTAGCCCAGGCCGCCGCCAAACGACTGCAGGCCGGGCGAGCTGCCAGGGGCGTGGATCGCACCGGCATCAAAGTTGACCGGCCCGGTGAACATCGCGCCGTCCCCTTTGACAACGCCGCCGGCCGCCACCTGGAGCGCGCCACCGACGGAGCCCGTGTAGGAAGACGTGCCGTCGAGCGTTTGGGTGCCGGTAAAGGCATCCGCATGGATCAGCGTGCCTCCATGGTTAGACAGGTTGTTGGTGACCGCCAGGGAGGCCAGGTCGAGGATCGCGCCGTTGCCGAGGGCCACCGCGCCGGTCCCGAAGGCCGACGTGCTCCCGGCAATCAGCGTGCCTCCGGCGATGGTCATCCCGGCGGAGTATAGATTGGCTCCGGAGAGCGTCATCGATCCGCTTCCATCCTTTTCCAGCGCGATGTTCGCATTGTCGGTGGTGCCGATCGGGCCGGCATAGCTGCCGTTCACGGTGCCGCTGACCGTCAGCGTCGCGGTGGTGCCAGCGACCGAGTTGATGATCCCGCCGACGCCCCCTGCGCTCCCCTTCAAAAAGGCGATCTGCTGGGCGTGGCCATTGAGATCGATCGATCCGGCGGTCGAGCCGAATGTCACGCCGGCGGTCGTCGGCAGGGCATTGTCGATGCCGAGACGATGGATTCCTGAGGCCGACGAGTTGACCGTGACGTCGCCGCTGAACGTGCTTTGGGCATTGAGATTGGTGACGCCCGCGCCACCGGAGCCGCCGACGGCGAAGTTCACGTTGCCGGTGCCGGAGATCGGGCCGTTGACGCTGAGCGTGTTGCCGCCGGTCGCCCCGAGGTTGAGGGCGCCTGAGGGGAGGGCGAGGGCGACGGGATTGGAGAGCGTGCCGCTGGCCCCCGAGACCGCCACCGATTGGCCCCCTTTCGTGAGCTCGATCACGCCGGTGCCGGTCTGCACCGAATTGACGTTGATGCGGACATTGGCGCCGGAGAACGACACCTTGCCGCCGGCGAACAGGGGCGCGAGGTCACTTGTCACGTTCACAGTGCCGGTCGCCGAGACGTCGAGCGTGCCGGCGGCAATCGAGAGATTCGACGTGGGAAGAGTGGCCACCGACAGGATGCCGTCACCCGTCTTCGTGAGCACACCGGTGCGGGTCAGGGAGCCGCCGAGGGTGAGATTGTCATCGGAGGCGACGTCGATGGCGGCACCACTCGCGGCGACGGTGATCGCGTTGGTGATCGTTTTCGGTGCCGTGCCGTCGAACGCAAGGATACCGCCGCCTGAGAGCGTCACATTCCCGCTCCCCAGGCCGGCGTCGCCGAATCCGATTGTGCCGGCGGAGGCGGTGATCGCTCCGGTGGTGGTCACGGAACTGCCGGTCACGTCGATCCGGCCCGGGCCGGAATTGGTGACGGCGGCGGCGCCGGTGAGGTTTCCGGCGACGGTCACGACCGCGCTGCCGGCATTGGTGACCGCGACGTTCTCGCCGATCGTGCCATTGAGGGTGAGGTCGTTCCCTGCGGTGCGCACCGCACCGGATCCGGTGAGATTGCCAGAAAAACTCGCGGCATCGGACCGGTTGAAGAGCAGGGTTGTCCCGCCCGCGATCGAGACGTCGCCGGCGAGATCGCCGCTGGCTCCCCCGGCACCCACTTGGAGGGTGCCGGCGGACAGCGCGACCTGCGAGGCGGTGGTGCTGCCGGCGAGGACGAGCGTGCCGGGGCGGCCTTGGTGAAACCATTCGGCGCGAGAACGTCGGAACTGATCGTCGTCGTGCCAGCCGCGGTGTTGATCGCGTTGATCGGGGTACTCGCTCCGCCGAGGCTCAAAGAGCCCCCGGAAACCGTGTAACCATCGACACCGAACTGGATGCCGTTGTTGGCGCTCACCGTACCGGCGACGGTCACCGTCCCGGCGGAGCTTGGGAACACGGCGGTCCGCGACGGATCCCACGTGCCGGTCGACCAGCCGCTGCCGCTTTCCGACCAGCTCCCGCTACCGCCGTTCCAGGTGGCGATGTTCCCCGGTGTGAACACGAGATACAGGCCGGTGCCTGATGCGCCGGTGTCACTCACGGTGAACGTGCCGCCGGCGAGATTATTGCCAAACCCCGAGGCGTCGACCGAGAAGCGGTTGGCGTCGAAGCCGAAAAGGCTTCCGGCCGTGGTCATCATCGCCCAGGAGCCAGCAGCGTTGTCGTTGAAGTTGATCGCCTGCCCCGCCGCGCCGCCGGCGCTTGAGGCACTGGCCAGTCGGATCGTGAACGAACCCGAGCCGGTCACGGTGACGTCGCCGGTGCTCGTGAGCAGATCCCAGCCGCTCCCGGCACTTCCGGCGGCGTCGTAGATCTGGACATTGAGCCCGCCACCGCCGGCGAGCGTGGTGGCCCCCATCGTGAACGTGCCGATGGCGTTCATGTTGGGCGCGATCGTGCCGGCGACAGTGGTGGAGCCAGCGACGGAGCCGGTGCCGCCGAGCGTCTGGCCGTTGGCAATCGAATAACCGCCGGTGACGGCCGCGACGTCAAACGTCGCCCCGGCGGCAACGGTGACAGTCGGCGAAGCGTTGATCGAGCCGGCCTCGGAGAGGGCGAGGGTCCCCTCCTCGATCGTCGTCGAACCGGTGTAGGTGTTGGGACCGGTGAGCGTCTGGGTGTTGGCGCCGGTCTTGACGACGTTGACCACTTGGCTCCCGGTGCCGATGACGCCACCAAAACCCTTGCCGGGCGTCGTGGTGCCGCCGAAGGTGAGGGTGGCATCCTGCGGGCCGTTGTTGACGATCGAGAGGTTCTTCGTGCTCCCCACCGTGGCAGTGGCGCCGTCGGCGAGATAGGCCACCTGCTGATTGAAGCCGTAGATGTCGAGCCGTGTCGCACCGATCCCCACCTTCGTGCCGACGATCACGCCGCTGGTGGTGGGGAGGGCGTTGGCGATCCCAAGCTTGATCGAGGCGGTTCCGGCGACGTCGGGCGTACCGGTGTTGATCGTGGTGTTGCCGGTGTAGGTGTTTTGGGCAGAGAGGGTGAGGACGCCGCCGCCGCCACCGCTCAGGGAACTGTTGGAGAGATCAAGATCGGAGTCGCCACTGATCACGCCGGAGATCGCGAGGTTGCCGGAGGTGCTCGTGTTTGCCCCCTTCGTCGCCCCGATGGTGCTTGTGAACGTCCCTGGCGTGTAGGTCGCGCCGGACCACGATCCGGCGGTGAACGACTGGCCGGTCGAATTGAGGCCGATGCCTGCCGAGACGGTGCCGCCGGCGTTGCCGGAGAGGTTTGAGATCAGGGCGCCGGAGGTGGGGAGTTGAATCTGGCCGCTCCCGGAAAGCGTAGCGACGTCGTTGACGTTCATCCGCTGCGTGCCGGAGAGGACGAGGTTGCCGGTGAGCACGCCCGAGGCACCGAGGTTGTAGATGCCGGTGGCGGTTGGCCCGCCGCCGAGGACGAGGTCGCCGGCTGCCACGGTCACTCCGCCCCCCAAGGAGGGAACAAAGTTTCCATTGACCGTCAGGTTGCCAGCCCCCGACTTCGTCAGCAGCCCCGAGAGCGACGACATGCTCGCCACAGCGAGATTCTGGCTGCCGGTGTCGATCGTGCCGCCGCCGCTGCCGATGACGACATCGTTGGGAAGCGCCACGGCCGACCCGGCCGTGCTCTGGAGCGTGGCGCCGCTTGCGAGCGTGATTCCGCCGGAGCCGAGCCGGCCGGCGCCGTCAATCTGCACGGTGCCGCCGGCGATGTTCGTGCCGCCGACGAAGTCGTTGTCGCTGGAGAGCGCGAGGATCCCGGCGCCGGTCTTTGCGAGCCCCGTCGCGCCGGTGATCTTGTCGCCGGCAGAGGCGCCGCTGAAGGTGTAGCTGCCGGCCGCGGCCGAGATGGTGAGCGACGAGGGGGCGAGGGCCCCGGAGAGATTGATCGTGCCGCCGGCGGAGTTGCCGAACGTCACCTGATCGCCGTCGGTGAAGGTGGAGGTGCTTGTGCCGGTGGTCCAATTGGCCGTGGTCGTGTCCCAAGTACCGCCGCCGGCAAGATCCCATCCCAGGCCTTTGGCGTTGAGGACCGAGAGGCTGAAGTTGTCGACGCCCGCCATGGCGTCGCTCTGGGGATCGTCGGCGTCGTTCCAGCGGATGTAGAGGTATTGGTCGCTCGCCCAATTCACCCCCGTGAGGTTTCCCGCTCTGTTACCGATCGTGAACAGGGGCGAGATCGCGGCCTGGGTGCCCGGGGCGCCGGTGCCGGAAGCCGGGGTGGTGAATCCGAGGGTGGTGCTGGCCCACGTACCGGCGGAGGTGTTGAAAGTGCCGTCGCCGGTGGAGCTCCCCGACACGACGTTCGCCGAGCTGACCCGGTACGACATCGGATAGGGATTTCGGGTCGTCGACGGATTGCGGTTCATGACCGCGTCGTAGGCCAAGGAGAGGTTGTTGATCGTCCCACCGGAGGTGTTTTTAAGCACGACGCCGAAGAAGCCGTTGCTCGCCCCGGACCCCTCCGAGCCGAAAGCCCGGTTGGTGGGGTTGGCGGAATCGACGAGTTGGTAGAAGGCACCTGAGCTCGACGACCCGTTGTTGATCCCGGTCTTGTTGCCCGTTCCAGCGCCATAGACATACCACCCGCTGACCGACGCACTCGATCCGGACAGCGTGAGCGTCGAGATGTCGAGCATCGTCCTAGCGTTGATATTCGCCAGGCTCGCCGAGCTACTCCCGGTCATCGACTGGAAGTCTTGCGTGTAGGTCGACCCGCTGAAGTCGATCGGCGTAGCGATTGCCGGCAGGCCGGAAACGACCACGGCGATCGAAAGGCCGAGGCGGACACAGCCATCGAGGAGGCGGCTCGAGAACGTCGGGCGAGGCATGGTAGGACTCTCCTGGTGCGCTTGATCCGTCGGGTCCGACAGGGTTCAGCGCGGGGAGATTGCCCGAGGGGTGCCATCAGCGCCAAGGCGAGTTTGCGAGTGAGATCTTTATGAGGCCATCGCCGCCGGCGCTCACGGATCGAAAAGAAATCGCTCGCGCCTTTGATTTACGGATTGTCACGTCATCGATGCGAGCGATTGGTAAGCGCAACGTGAGCTAATCATGAGCCGGATCGGGGTGGCAGCGTGTCGAGCTCGCCGCTTAACGCCCGGCGCGAGCCGCCACGGGACGATTCGTTGCGATAGCGACAGGGAAAAAAACAGCCCCTCCGGCCGGATGGCCGGGGGGGCCGCGTGCACAATCTGGAGGCTCTCGGATCCGGGACCTCCCAGAGCCGGCCGGATCAATAGGGCACGATCAAAGCCGCGTCACGGCACCTGAGCGCTCTCACAACTGGCCTTCGTGAGGGGTCGCGAACGTCCGCAGGTCCATGTCGTCGGCGAAGTACAGGGCCGAACCGTCGACCATCACCCCATCATCCCGCCGGGATGAAACGACAAGGCCTCGTTGGCATTGGTGGCGTTGAAGGGGCGATCGGCCGGGCCGGCGCAGCAATTGTTAGACGCAGTGGAAGTGTTGGATGCGGGGCAGGCATGAACGGGCCCCTTTGAGGTGAGCATGAGGCGAGAGCGGTGGATACCGAAAAACCTTGTACGAGCTCACCGTCAGCGAATCTTGAGA
Source organism: Planctomycetaceae bacterium (assembly GCA_009691925.1). Lineage (GTDB taxonomy): Bacteria > Planctomycetota > Planctomycetia > Pirellulales > UBA1268 > QWOP01. The sequence goes on along the minus strand of SIAG01000093.1, from coordinate 4,412 downwards.
ATGACGTGAGAAGTCGGTGAGGGAGTCGCATTCCTGGCGATGACGAGGGATCGCTCATGGCACGCTCACCGTTTCTTCATCCCCCGCTCATTTCGATCCGATACCTTTCCACTTTGTGGGCACCGATCCTCGAGGTGATCAACCGTGGAACGAGCTTCCGGCGTCACGCTGATCCATGCGAAGGATCATCCAGTGCTCCGGGATGCCGTGGCGTGGCAATTGACGGAGGTTCAATACGCCCTCCCGCGGCGCGGCGACGCGCGGGTCGTTGTCGGGGTCTGCCGCGGTGGCGAGTCGCTCCAGTTGCGCTTCGAGGGGGTCGACGAGTTTGCGGTGACGTCTGGCTTTCCCGATGCCCCGGCTTACGGCGATCGGGTCGGCGTCAGAATCCTCGACGTCACGCACCTCCAGTGGGAGGGCGTCACGGTTCGGGTCGAATCGTCGTGCGGCGGCCTCTCGTTCTGGGCCCGGTCGGTGCGGATCGCCGCCGGTCAGCCGCTGGCCCCGCGGCGGCGCCGGCGGGCGTGACAAGGCGGCGCGGTCACTCGGCCGCGTTGAACCGCACGACCCACAGACAAGTCCGCCGGATCGGCGGATCGGCCGGCGCTGCCCCGGTCGGATCCATGTCGAAATCGTTGTCGTTGATGAGCGCAACGACGCCCGGGGCGAGGAGCGCAAGCCCCTCGAACTTGAGATCGGAGAGTTTGCCGGGCGGTCCGGAGGCGCCTCGATTGAGCTCGGAATTGAAGATCGGGGCGAGCGCTGCGAGATCGGCGACGAGTCGTTTTGAAACGGTCGCGATCGGTCTTGCGGCGGGGCGACCCACCGACCCGAGATCAGCCTCGTAGAGCCGGCTGGCGGTCGCCGATTGCTCGAGGACGAGGAGCGTGTCGTTGCCGGTGGCGGCCAGCGCCGAAATCTTGCCGTCGGCGGCCATGAGATCGGCCGGCTTCTCCGTCGGCTCTCCCAGCCGGTAGCGATACTCGGCCAGGGGCAGGCCCTTGACGGGGTCGAGCACCAACAGCGGGATGAGGATGGCATCCTCCTCCGCAGCACCGGCCAACGGCTCCGGCGGGCTCTGGAGCATCGTGAACAGCCGCGAGCCATCGGGCGACAGCGCGAGCCCCTCGAAGCCGCGGTTGTCGGCGCGCCGCAGACACACCTCCGGCAGTGCTTCGATGATTTCGCAGCCGGCCTGACGGCCACTCCCATCGCCAAGCACCGCTCCGACCGGCACGATCCGGCGCACCATCCGCCCGTCGGCCGTGAGGCGAAGCAGCGACGGGACATATTCCTCGGCGATCCAAAAGCCCCCGTCGGCGGCCGGTGCGAGCCCTTCGGTGTCGAGGCCATCGGGATCGATCGGCAACGGCAGCGCCGTGGCGGGATCGACCATCGGCTTCGACCGGGGCGGGGCGACGGCCGGGCGGCCGGACGTGGCGCTGCCGTCGGCGGTGGCGATCGGCTTCGCGTCCACGACGCGGAGCGTGCCGGGCTTTCCGGCGGCGGCCGGCGCTACGAGGGCGAGCTTTACCAGGAGCGGTTGGAATCCCGGGACGGGGAGCGTGCGCAAGGGCTTGGCAGGGCTGCCGTCCCGGGAAGGCTTTTCGACGAAGCCGTTGGGGCCACGGTCGGTGATTCCCCACAGCAGGATTGTGCCGTCGGCCGCCGTCTCGGAAAGGAGAAGATCACTGATGCCGCCGAGGTGGAAATCGAGGGCGCGTGAGGCAGCAGGCGTGTCTGGAGGGAGCGGCAGGGGGGCATCTTCGAGGACGTACATCGACTCGATCGTGGCCACGGCCGAGTCATCGCCTGGCTGCGACGCAATCAAAGACCGGCTCGGGCTGGCCATCAGGAGAGCGAGACCTGCTGCTGCCCATAGCAGGCTAGCCACGGCGGGATGGAGTCGGCGATCGGTCATCTGGGCAATTCCTCCAAGGAACGTGGCACGGCGCCGTTGGGCACTTGCAGCGATGCTCAGACTGCCATCATGGCGCCGATCGATAAAAGTCTGATAGGTGCGGCGCCCCGTTCCCCCCCGGCAAAAAAACCGCCGGCCACAAGGCCGGCGGTTGCTCCGCCTGAGGTCAGCGTCGGATCGGAGCCACTGCTAGCTACGGGAGCGTGATTGCCAGTGGGCTCGACCCCACCGTCACCCGTCGGTCGAGGCTGCCCTGCTGAAACGCCTCGGGGACCTTGGCCAGTGCCTTGTCGGCGTCAGCGGCCTTGGCCGACTTGGCCACGAACCAGGCGTAGGGGCCTGAAATCGCTTCGCCGGTGAACTTTCCCTCGGCATCGACTTCGAACGAGGTCATGTGGCCGGTGCTCGTCGGCTGGAGCATGAGCAGCACGTCACCGACGGGCGAACCGTCGGCCCGGGCAAGCGTCCCGCTCACAGGGCCGGCCTGGGGCAGTTTGGCAGCGCCGCCGCCAGAACAGCCGATCAGCATGGTGAGGGCCAGAAAGCACAAGAAAGCAGGTGAACGCATGGCGGGGAATCCTCGGGATAACGGGAGAGTATAACGAAAAGAAACCGGCGGGAGCGAACGGTCGTTCGCCCCCGCCGGCATTGATCCTGACCACGAGCGATGTCAATTGATCCTGACCACGAGCGATGTCAGTCGATGTTCGCGGCCTGGCCGTCGCTGGCCCCAACGAGCCACTTGACGATCACGCCGTCGATGTCGTCGCTGATGTACCGGACGGAGCCGTCACCGAAGGTCGAATTGACGCCCCCGGCATGAAACGCGAACGGCTCGTCGTTCGGTCCGCAGTTGTTGATCGACCAGAGGCATTCGGCAGGCCCGCCGATCGGCGTCTTGTTGTTGTTGATCTTCGCCAGACGCGATCCGAGGGAGTTGCTCGGGCCCGAGTAGCCGTTGGCACAGGTATCGGGATCAGCCCAAGCGTGCACGCGTCGGCCACCCGGCGTGCCGGGCATCGAAGTGCCGTAGGGCACGGAATCGGCCGGGCTGGAGACCGGGCTAACGCGCGACGACATCGCCCCGAACCTCGACACGGAAGGATGACTGCGACTGGCGTCTTCGATCCACAGGAACGTCTTGCTCGTGCCGTCGGTGATCTGGCCCATGCCGACACCTTCACACGACAGCATCGGTGCGACGACCTGCGCGAGCCACGCCGCCGAACCGGCCGACGGCGTCCGCATGCCATACGTGGCAGAACCAGCGAGGGCATCGACGTCCGAGAGGGCGAAGACCATGTAATCCATCCCACCGTAGCCATGGGCCGGGTCACGGTCGCCGACCGGCGTCGAAGGGCAGAGGAAGGTCTCGATTTTCGTCTTGGCCGCCACCTGACCTGCGGGAAAGCCGGGATCGTCGTAGTTCCGCCCCTTGGACTTCTTGTGCAACAGGCCACCCGAGGCGGTCGTGTAGTTGCCGGTGGAGTTCACCGTGGCGCCGTAGAGCGCGAAGGGGACGGTGGTGACGTCGAACTGGTTGTAGACGTTCGTCTGTTCAATGTAGGGGAGGATCAACGTGGCGATGGAGTGGATGTTGTAGGTGGTGGAGCTGGAGCCGGTGGAGTCGCACTGGCCCGGGGAAGGCAGCTTTCGAGTTGCCGACTCGAAGCTGATGACACCCAACCCGAGCTGCTTCATACCGTTTTGGCATTGGCTGCGGCGGGCGGCCTCGCGGGCGGACTGGACAGCGGGAAGGAGCAGGCCGACGAGCGTGCCGATGATCGCGATCACGACCAAAAGCTCGACGAGCGTGAACCCACGCCGGATCGATGGGGAAAGATGACGCATGAAGGGAATCCTCATAAGGGGATGGACAGAAATCGTCAGGACTGGAAGCGGCGACGTATCCGACGGCACTCGCTTCGCTCTCACTTGTAGAGCCAATCGTTCAGTGGATCATGAGCCGACAAACAGAGTTTGATGAGATTTGTGTTAGGGTTTCGTGAGGGGCGCCGGTCGGGTCAGGCGTCGCCGAGGCATTCCTCGCAGGCATCCCAGAAGGCATCGGCGACAACTGCCACGATTTCCTCGCTCGGGGGGACGCCGAGCCGGCGGGCGAGCACGCCGCGGACGGTGGCGTGGAGGCCGATCGCTTCGGGGCGCTCGTCAGACGAGACGATCGAGAGCACTTCGCGGATCGTGTCGTTGCCGAGCAGCATGTCGGCTGGAAGCGGGGGGGGCGAGCGGCGCATCGCTGGCAGAGGTCCTGTGCGGCCATGAACTGGGATCGGCCAGCAGGTGAGCATGCCGGGATGAGGGTTTGATGTGGTTCTTTGGATCCACATGAAAGTCTTGCGCGGCGGGGTGACGGAGGACGGCGCGGCGGAGATCGCTGTTGCAAAGCTCACGGCTTCGTCATGAAGGCCTCATGGACGCGTCCTACCGTGCAGTGGCGTTGCAGGCCTTGCGGGTGACGACCCCGCCGCTC
>SIAG01000092.1 GCA_009691925.1 Planctomycetaceae bacterium | reverse complement strand
GACGCGTCGGCTCCTCCAGACCCCGGAGGATGAGCTCCGCGAGGCCGGGCGACCGAAGGCTCAAGCCCCGTCCGGCATCGCCGGCGCCTTCGCCCTCCGGCGCCGGCCGTGGATGCTCTTCTGGTGTGATCCAGAGTTCGGGCCGACCTGGGAGCCCCCCGCCGGCTACGTCGAGCGGCATGCGACGCTGGCGCTGGCCCCGCTCGATATCGAACAGACCCCCTCCGGCACCCCGTTCCGGATTCCGCCCCCCTTCCTTCCGGCGCGCCCCGGCGTGAGCGAGCAGGGGAGGTCGAGCGCCTTTGACGGCCGGCGCGGGGAATGGGTCAAGGGGCTGACCACCGCCACCGACACCGTTTTGCGGTTCCAGATCCCCGACGCGGTCCTCCCCTGCGCGCTCGAGCGCGGCCGGCTGACGATCCGGATCAATGCCCCGTCGCGCGACGTCACGGTGGGGGCGTTCCGCGACGGCGAGCCGATCGTTCTCGAGCGGATGTCGGAGCCCAACGGTGTCTTCGACATCGACCTCGGCCCCGAGCACCTCACCATCGACGGCGGCGCCGTGCCGATCTCGATCGCCGTCAGCCGGACGGTGGCGGAGCGGGCCGAGGATGCCCGGGGCGACGGCCCCGCTCTCGACAAGAAACAGTCCGAGCAACAGATCGACACGGCGGTGAGCAGCACTTGGGACATCGACTATGTCCGCCTCTCCGTCGACGGCCGCACCAACTGAAGACCAGCCATGAACGCCCCCGCAGACCCGGTTCTCGACATCCGCAATCTCACGAAGAAGTTCGGGGAGTTCACCGCCCTCGACAACCTCACGTTGTCGCTCCGTCGCGGCCAGATCCTCGGCTTCATCGGCCCCAACGGCGCCGGCAAGACGACGACGATCAAGATCCTCGTCGGTGCGATGCGGCCGACGTCGGGCGCGGCGACGATCGCCGGCGCCGACTGTGTCCGCGACGCACGGCGGATCAAAAGGCTCGTTGGCTACATGCCCGACTCGTTCGGGGCCTACGACAACATGCGCGTCCGCGAATACCTCGACTTCTTCGGCGCCGCCTTCGGCATTCCGCGCGGAGCGCGGGCGAAGCGGATCGACGAGGTGCTGGAGACGACCGGTTCGGGGTGGATGCAAGACCGTTACGTCGAGGCCCTCTCCCACGGCATGAGGCAGCGGATCGGGGTCGCCCGCACCCTTCTCCACGATCCGGAGATGCTGATCCTCGACGAGCCGGCCAACGGCCTCGATCCCCAGGCGCGGATCGAGATGCGCGATCTCCTCCTCAAGCTCGCGGGAATCGGGAAGACGCTCATCGTCACCAGCCACATCCTCCCGGAGCTGTCGCGGATCTGCGACGTCGTGGCGATCATCACGCAGGGGAAGCTGCGGGCCTTCGGCACACTCGACCAGATCATGCGCGACCTGCGGCAGAAGCGGACGTTTGAGGTCCAGCTGTGCGGCCCGGCCGAGGTGGAGACGGCAGCGGCCGCCGTCCGCGAGGCACTCGAACCGGGTGAGCGGGAGGGGGTAAAGGCCCACGCCACCGAGAGCCTCGTCCGCTTCGACACCGCTCGGAGCGATAGCGAACTGGCGGCGATCCTCGCGGCGCTGGTTGGCCGGCGGATCGACGTTAGCCAGTTTCGGGAGATCCCCAAGGATCTCGAGGATGCCTTCCTCTCCGTCACCCGCCGGGAGGCGCCCGCCGCATGATCCCCGTTCTGTCCCGCGAGTTCCGCGGCATTCTGCGGTCGCCCCGGGCCCTCGCCGCCCTCCTGGCGACGGCGGTCGCGTTTTCGCTCCTCGTTCTCGCCCGCTGGCCGGCCGGGGGGATCGTCGACCTCTCCGGGGCCGGCTCGCGCGGGGCGTTCCTCGTCTTCGCCGCGGCGCTCCTCGGCGGCGTCCTCCTTCTTGTTCCCGCCTTCCCGGCCTCGAGCATCGTCCGGGAGCGCAACCAGGGGACCCTCCTCCTGCTCTTCAATTCTCCGATCTCTGCCGTCGGGCTCTACGCGGGGAAGTTTCTCGGCGTCCTCGCCTTCGCCGGCCTCGTTCTCTGCACGACGCTCCCCGCCGCCGCGGCCGTGTACGCGATGGGGGGGGTCGATCCCTGGCAGCAGATCGCTCTGCTCTACGCCGTGCTCGTCGTCATGGCGATCCTCTCGATCGCCATCGGCCTCCTCGTCAGCACGCGCGCCACCTCCCCCGATGCGGCCGTCCGCGTTACCTACGGACTGGTCTTCGCCGTCGCCTTTCTGACCCTCGCCCCACACGCCCTCACCCGCGGCACCACCGGCCTTTACGCCACGATCGCCGAATGGCTCCGCCGGCTCTCGCCGCTGCCGGTCGTCATGCACCTCGTCGGCCAGGGCGGTGCGGTCGGTGGGGGCCTGCTCGAGAAGGATGCGGGGGTGTGGCAATTCATCGTCGGCGGGCTCGGCCTGGCCGCCGTGCTTGCCGTGGCGACGATCCTCCAGCTTGATCATCGGCTCTTCGACCGCTCCCGCGACGCTGGCACGATCACCGACGACCAGTCTTTGTGGGTGCGGATTGTTCGCCGCTTGGTGTTCCTCGTCGATCCGCAGCGGCGCAAGGCGGGGATCCCGATGTTTTTCAATCCAATCATGGTGAAGGAATTTCGCACGCGCCGCTTCGGCCGCTTTCATTGGCTGCTGCGGCTGGCGGCGGTGTGCGCGTTGGTGTCGCTCCTGATCACGCTCGCCGCCACCAACGGCACGATGGACTGGGGCGTCGAAACGATCGGGGGATTGCTCGTCATCCTCCAGATCGGGCTGGTCGTCCTCCTCACCCCCAGCCTGGCCGCCGGCCTCATCGCCTCGGAGCGGGAGCGGGGGGGATGGAGCCTGCTGCAATCGACGACGCTCTCCGGCTGGCGGATCGCCAGCGGCAAGCTGGCGAGCGTTGCCTGGACGATGCTCCTCGTCCTCGCCGCCACGCTCCCGGGCTATCTGGTGATGACGACGATCAAGCCCACGATGTGGAATCAGGTCATGCTGGCGCTGGTGTCGGTGCTCCTGGCGGTGGCCATGACGCTCGCCCTGTCGGCGGCGATCGGCGCCTTCCACTCGCGGACGGCTGCCGCCACCGTTACCGTCTACGTGGTCCTCATGATCCTTTACCTCGGCCCGCTGGTCATCTGGGCCTTCCGGGGCGATCCCTTCGGCGAGCAGGTCGTCCGCGGGGCGCTCTCGATCACCCCGCTGGGGGCCGCCTTGAGCGTGATCGGGATGCCGGGGTTCACGCAGTATGAATTGATCCCGATCGCCTGGAGGATCGCAGGCACGATCTGCGTGGCCTCCCTCATCGTCTATGCCCTCCAGGTGTGGCGGCTCCTCCGCCCCGAATGAACCGCACGGTCGCCATGCCCATCCACAGCCCGTCGCCGCCGACGTTCCGCATGCCCCGCAGGGGGGGCGCCGCGCTTGTGTGCTTCGTCTGCCTTGTCTGCCTTGGCATGGCCTCCGTTGCGTCGCCGTCGAACGCGACCGAACTGGCCGTCGACGAGGCTCAGCAACTCGATCCCCTCGTCTCGATCCCACGGGAGACGGCGACGTTCTCGAAGAAGCTCCTCCCGCTCTGGGAGCAGGCCCTCGACCGACCTGATGCCGAGCCGCGCCGGCTGGCGATCGACACGATCCGTCTGGCTCGCGGGCGGGGGATGAAGGGGCTCGAGGTGACCGTTCCGCGGCTGACGAAGGCCCTCGCCGAGGAGACCGATCCGCAGCTGCGGCGCGCCGCGGCGGGGGCCCTGGTGGCCCTCGACGCCTCCTCGGCTGCCGCGGAGCTGGCCACGGCCGCCGAGCGCGACGGCCTCCTCGTCGCCAGGCTCGTCGAGCCGGCCCTGGCTCGATGGGACCATCTCCCCAGCCGCGACGGCTGGCTCGCCCGGATCGAGGATCCCGCCCTCCCCGCCGGCCTGCGCTTGCTCGCCATCGAGGCCCTCGGCACCGTCCGCGAGCCGCGCGCCGCGGCGCCACTCGGCAGGCTCGTCGCCGACCGTGATCTTCCCCCGGAAGTCCGGCTCGCAGCGGCGCGGGCGCTGGGGAGCGTGAGCGATTCGGGCTTGGTCGACGCGGCCGAAAGTCTGGCGGCGACTTCCGCCGGCGCTTCTCCCCCCACCGGCCCGGCGGCGCTCGGGCGGATCCTCGCCGTGGCGCTCCTCCAGCGCCACTTTGGCGCCGCCACGACCACGCTCCTCCGCGGCCTCGCCACCGATCCCGAGCCCGCGGTGGCCACCCTGGCGCTTGAGCGACTCGATGCGATCGATCCCGCGGCGGCGCTCGCGATTGCCCACGACTCCCTCACCGTCCCCGATGCCGGCCAGCGGCACCTCGCCGCCCGGCTCACCGCGCGCCCTGGGAATGCCGATTCCATCGGCCGCCTTGGGCCCCTCCTCGGCGACCGCAATCCCTCCCTGCGGCGCTTTGTGGCCGGGACGCTCGCCGATCTCAGCGCCGACGCCTCCCTCCGGCAGCCGGTCATCGAAGAGGGGGTCAGCGCCCTCGGCGGGGATCAGTGGCGGGCGCTCGAGCAGGGCGCGCTTCTCCTTGGCCACCTCGATCACGAGCCGGCTGCCGAGCGCCTCATGGCGCTGCTCGATCACGATCGCGACGAGGTGGCCGTGAGCGCCGCCTGGGGCCTACGGAAGCTCGGGATCGCCGCGACGCTCCCCCCCCTGCTCGCCTACGCGACGAAGCTCCGGGAGGAGCTTCAGGGGCAGGCGTCGCCGGAAGCCCTCGCCAAGCTCGGCCGGCAGGCCCAGCAGCTCCACCAGCTGTTCGGCATCCTCCGCTACCGGGAGGCCGATCCGCTCCTGCGGGAGTATGTCCCCAAGGCGCAGATCGACAACCGGGCCCGCTCATCGGCCTTCTGGGCGCTCGGGCTGATCCACGAGAACGAGCCCGACTGCGACCTGGCGCCGGCGTTCGCCGAACGGCTCGCCGATGTCGCGAGCCTGCCGCCGGAATCGGGCGTCGTCCGCTGGATGGCGGCCGTGGGGCTGGGACGGTTCAAGGCCGAGTCGCAGCTCGAGACGCTCCGCGCCTTCGCCAAGCGCGACACGATGTTCGTCGAGAGCGGCATCGCCTCGTACTGGGCGATCTGGCAGATCACCGGCGAGGCCATGCCGCCGGAGGCGGTCGAAGCCACGCGGATCGGCGGCTGGTTCCTCGAGGCCCCCTGACCCCCTCCGCCCCTCCGCCCCTCCGCGGCCCGGGGACACCGCCGAAGACTGCTGTCCCCGGTTCGGGGTGAGTGTGCTACGCTCCCCCCTCCCGCGGCGAGTGGCTCGGGATCCCCCCTGCCTTCTGGATCCGCTCCCGCCATGGCCAGCCCCGCTCCCGCCGATTTCACTGCGACCCTCGCCCGGATGATCGCGCTGATCGACACGAAGCTCTCCCCGGTACAGCGGGAGAAGCTCGCCACGGCGATGCCGACCATCCAGTGGGAGTTCCCCGACGTCGACACGAAGCTCTGCCTGGCGGCGTCGAAGGATGCCCTTTGCGTCGCCAGCCCGGTCGACCATGCGCCGTTCGTCGTCCGCATGGCCCGCTCGACGCTCGAGGACGCCGCCTTCGGTCGCCGCTCGCTCGGCGCGGCGTTCCTCGCCGGGAGGATCCATGTCCGCGGGATGAACCCGCTACGGCTGCGGGAGTTCATCATGCTCGTCGATCCGTTGCTCGAGAGTTACCGCGAGGCTTACCTTGAATCCGCCAGCCCCCCATCCGCGCCTGTTTCGTGACCGCGACGCCGATCCCTCCATCCTCCGTGGAAAGACGATCGCGATCCTCGGCTACGGCCTCCTCGGCCAGCCGCTGGGACTGAATCTGCGCGACGCCGTCGGCACCGGCACCATCCCTGCCACCGTGATCGTCGGCAGTCACGACGAGCCCTCGTCGGCGCGGGCCCGCGCCGATGGATTCGAAGTCCTGCCGCTGGTCGAAGCCGCCGCCCGGGCCGATCTGGCCCTCATGCTCCTCCCCGACGAGGTTCAGCCGGAGGCTATGCCGGCCATCGGCGCCCGTCTGCGGCCCGGCTCGGCGCTGGTCTTCGCCTCCGGTTACGCCCTCGCCTATGGCCTCGTCACGCCCCCGCCGGGCGTCGACGTCCTCCTCTTCGCGCCCCGGATGGGAGGCGAGGCAATCCGGCAGCGCACGATCGACGGCCGGGGCTATATGGCCTATCTGGGAGTCGAGCACGACGCCACGGGGAAGGCGCGCGATCTCGTCCTCGCCCTCGCCGCTGCCGGCGGCTGCCTGAAGTTCGGCGCGCTGGAGATGACGGCCAAGCAGGAGGTCGTCCTCGATCTGTTCGTCGAGCAGGCCTTCGGCCCCTGGATGGGGGCGGCGCTCCTGTCGGCGTTCCACGTCGGCACCGAAGCGGGGCTGCCGCCGCTGGGCCTCCTCATGGAGCTCTACCTGTCGGGGGAGATGTCGGAGACCTTCGCCCAGATGGCGCGCGACGGCTTCCTCCCCTCGACACTCTCCCACGGCTTCGCCGCCTCCTTTGGCGGCATGACGCGGGCCCTGACGATCGACCGGGAGCAGATGGGGGAGCAGATGCGGGCGATCCTCGGGGAGATCGACTCCGGCGCCTTCGCCGAGGCGCTCCAGGACGAATACAAGAACGGCTATCCTTGCCGGCCGTTTCTCGACAAGGTTGTGGGCGACGACGACATCATCAGCCGCACCGAACGCGAGTTCCGTGCCATGTGATCAGCTCCAGGCCCGGCGGGCGACGGTCAACTCTCCCGGGGGCCGATCGGCAGAAGCCCGGCCCGGCGGCGGGCCTCGTCGACAATGGCGCCGGTTCGTGAGGCGCCACAGCGATCGGCCCCCAGGGCGCGAAACTTCAACAGCGCGTCGAGGTCGCGGATCCCGCCGGCGGCCTTGACGCCGCATCCGGTGGGGGCGTGGCGGCGCATCAGAACGACGTCGGCCTCCGTCGCGCCGCCGGGTCCAAATCCGGTCGAGGTCTTCACCCAATCGGCCCCGGCCTCCCCGCAGATCGTGCACAGGCGGATCTTCTCGGCGTCGTCGAGACAGGCATTCTCGAAGATCACCTTGAGCTTGCCCCCGCCGTCGTGCGTGGCGGCGGCGATCGCCCCGATCTCATCGCCGACGGCCTGCCAAGCGCCGTCGAGTACCCAGGCGAGATTGACCACCATGTCGAGCTCAGTGGCGCCGTCGGCAAGGGCCCGGCGGACTTCGGCGAGCTTCGTCGCCGTGGCGTTGGCACCATGCGGAAAACCGATCGTCGTGCTCGTGCGCACGTCTGAGCCGGCAAGGATCGCGGCACACAGCGGCACGGCCCACGGCACGATGCAGACGCTCGCCACGGCATAGTCCCGGGCGAGGCGGCAGCCGGCCTCGAGCCCAGACCGCCCTAGGGTCGGATCGAGGAGGGCATGGTCGATCATCCCGGCCACCCCCCTGCACTGCTCCGCCGTGAGCAACGGCTGCCGATCGCTCATGCCTCGCCTCCGTCGACCGGCGGCCGCCAGGCGAGGAGCGTGCGGAGGAAGTCGTGCGATTGCTGGAGCGCCGCGCGGCGGCCGGCAAGCGAATCCTCGTAGGCCCGATCCTCCACCTCGACGCACACCGGCCCGCGATAGCCGATCTCGCCGAGGACGGCAAAAAACCTTCCCCAGGGGACGTCGCCGAGGCCCGGCAGCTTCGGGATGTGATACTCCAGCGGCGTGGCGAGGATGCCGACGTCGTCGAGGGCCTGGCGGTTGATGCGGGCATCCTTGGCATGGACATGGACGAGGCGATCGGCGAACTCGAAAAGCGGGTGGACCGGATCCATCTGCTGCCAGACCAGATGGGAGGGATCGTAGTTGAGGCCGAAGGCGAGGCTGGGGATGTCGGAGAACATTCGCCGCCAGATCTTCGGGCTCGTGGCGAGATTCTTTCCCCCCGGCCATTCGTCGCGCGTGAACGACATCGGGCAATTCTCGATGCCGATCCGCACGCCGCAATCTTCGGCGAGCTTGACCAGCGGCCGCCAGGTCTCGAGGAAACGGGGCCAGTTGTCGTCGACCGACTTCGTCCAATCGCGGCCGACGAACGTGTTCATCCGCCCGATGCCGAGCCGGCCGGCGGCCCGGATCACCTTGGCGACATGCTCGGTCGCGGCGAGCGCTTCTCTCTCGTTCGGCGCCAGTGGATTGGGGTAGTAGCCCAAGCCACTGATCCCGATCCCAGCCTCGGCCGCCAGAGCGCTGACCCGCTCGGCATCAGCCGCCGAGAAGTCGTCGACCGCGACGTGCGTCACGCCGGCGTAGCGGCGCTCCGCCGCCGACGGCGGCCAGCACATCAGCTCGACGCATTCGTAGCCGGTTTGGGCCGCGGTGCGGAAAACCTCCTCGAGGGGGAGCTCGGGAAGAATGGCGCTGACGAAACCGAGTTGCATGGGAGCCACCTGAGCCGGAGCAAAAGCGGCGGAGCGTACGCCCTACCCGTCCGGGCGTTATAGCCGGTGGCGGAGGGCTGGTCAGGCCCGGCGGGGATCGCCCGCGATGCTGGCCATTTTTCGCCTCTTCCCCACCTTCTGCCGTTGGGCCCCTCCGTCGACCCGATCCGGCCGCCCCCCCGACCCATCGCGGTCCAGCTGCGTATCATTGACCGGGCGACGAGCTCGCCCTGACTCGATCGGCCGCGACTGTCATGGAGGACTTACGTCATGGATCCGCATTTCAACGAATATCTTGCCGCCATCGCCGGCATGCACGATGTCTATGGCGAGAAAGCCGATGACCACCCCACCGAGTTTCACGACGTGTCCGAGACCGAGGGGGGATTGGTGACGCTCGTCACTGTGCTCCACCGGGCCCATCGGGACTGCGATCCGTCGGAGGAGCTCGCTGGTTCCGGCGCCTGGATCTGATGCGGTATCCTGGAAGGCGTGCGTAGCCCCCCTCGAGTCGCCGACGACTCTCGGGGGGGCGCTGGCTTTGTTGCTCCGGGAACCTCCGATGCCGCTCCAGCCTGCTGTCTTCCGTCTGGCCATCGCGTTTTATCCGCTCGCTTGCCTGCTGCTCCTCACCGCGACCGGCGCCGAGGCGGGCACCTTTAACCCCGACCGGGAGATCGGTGACGTCGTCCTCCCCTGGACAGGGCTCGTCGGCACCGACGGCCGCGAGCATGGCTGGGAAGAGCTCGCCGACCACGAGGCCGTGGTCGTCGTCTTCACCTGCAACAACTGCCCGTACGCGGTCGATCACGAGGACCGGATCAACGACCTCGCCACGCACTACGCCGCCGCCGGGGAGCGCGTCGCCGTCGTCGCGATCAATGCCAATCAGATCGACGAGGACTCCCTCGAGGCGATGGAGACCCGGGCCAGGGAAAAGAACTTCCACTTCCCTTATCTGTCGGATCCGGCGCAGGAAGTGGCGAGGTCGTTCGGAGCGGCGCGGACCCCGGAATGCTTCGTCCTCGATGCGCAGCGGCGAATCGCCTACATGGGGGCGTTGGACGATTCCCCCGACGGCTCGGGCGTGGGGAAGCGGTATATCGAGGAGGCGGTCGCGGCGGTGCTCGCCGGAAAGCTCCCGGAAACGACCGAAACCGCCCCGGTCGGCTGCCTGATCCGCTCGGCCCGCCGCCGGGGGAATCGCTAGCCGGGCCTGACGGAGGAGGTCAGCCCCGCCACCGGGAGCACCTCGCGGTGGACCTCCGCGACCGATTCGATCCGGCCGTCGCGGAGCCGGACGATCCGGCGGGCGCGCTGGGCGATATCGTTCTCGTGGGTCACCATCACGATCGTCCGCCCCGCCTTGTTGAGGGCGTCGAGAAGATCCATGATCTCGTGGCTCGTCGCCGTGTCGAGGTTGCCGGTCGGCTCGTCGGCGAGGATCACATGCGGATTGTTGACCAGCGCCCGCGCGATGGCGACGCGCTGCTGTTGGCCACCGGAGAGCTCCGTCGGGCGGTGTCCAAGGCGCTTCGAGAGGCCGACGAGCTCGGCGAGCTTGAGGCAGCGTTCCCGCCCCCCGGGCATCGGCGGCCGCTGATAGGAGAGGGGAACCTCGATGTTCTCCACGACGCTCAACTGCTGGATGAGGTTGTACGACTGGAAGATGAAGCCGAGGTAGCGGCCGCGGATCCGCGATAGCGTCTCGTCGTCCATCACCGCCACGTCCTGGCCGGCGAGGTAGTACTGGCCAGTCGTCGGCCGGTCGAGGCAGCCGAGAACATTCAGGAGCGTGCTCTTGCCGGAGCCGCTCGAGCCCATGATCGCGACGTAATCCCCCTGCCGGAAATCTATCGAGACGTTGTCGAGCGCCTTCACCTCGTGGCCGCCGAGGGTATAGACCTTTGAGACGCCACGGATCGCGGCGACGACATCGCGGGGGGGCGGGCCGGCGCTCGGCGTCAGGGCTTGCTGCGGGGGCATCCGGACCTCACTCGTGACGGAGCGCCTCGATCGGATCCATGTTCGCCGCCCGACGGGCGGGATAGATCCCGAACACGATCCCCACGCCGACGGAGATCGCAAACGCGGCAATGATCGACCAGGGGGCGAGACGCGGCTCGAGGTTGCGGATGTTCGGCGGCAGCGCCGCCCAAACCTCCGGCAGCGACGTCCGGACCGCGAAGCGGACGGCGTTCACCGTCGGGCCGCAGAGAAAACCGAACAGCACCCCGAGGAGGCCGCCGGTCCCGGAGAGGACGACCGTCTCCCAGAGGAACTGCTGAACGATCTCCCCCTTCGTCGCCCCGAGGGCGCGGCGGATGCCGATCTCGCGGGTCCGCTCGGTGACGGTCGCGAGCATGATGTTCATGATCCCGATGCCGCCGACGAGGAGCGAGATCCCCGCGATCAGCAGGAGGAGAACATTGAACATCGCCCGCATCGTCTCCGCCTGCTCGAGGAGCTCCTTCGGCACGACGATGGCATAATCGACCACCTTGTGGTAGCGCTGGAGGAGGACGCGGATGATGTCGGCCGTGGAGTCGACCTCCTTCATGTCGTCGACAATGGCCGTGATCTGCGTCAGCTCGACGGTCTCCAATTGGAACGACCCGGCCCGCGAGGTGAAGACGCGGTCGCCGATCCGGACCCGGAACGTTGTCAGGGGGATGTAGACGTCACGGTCGTACTGACGAGCGTCGAGGCTCCCGCCGATCGCCGCCGCCGCCGAGCGTTCCGCGGCGACCCCGATGATGATGTAAAACTCCTGACCGATCTGCACGGCCCGTCCGAGCGGATCCTCGATCGGAAACAGCTTCACGGCCGCCTCGTGGGCGAGGACGACGACGTTGGCATACGACGTCATATCGATCGCGGAGATCGCCCGGCCGCGGGCGATCTTGAGCCGGTTCATCCCGAAGTATTCGGGGGTGCAGGCGATCACCATGCCGTCGATGAACTGCTCGCGGTGCCGGACCTCGCGGCTGATTTCGCGCATCGGCACGGCCCGGCCGATCGTCGGCACGTTCGTGATGATCCGCTCAAAGTCCTCGCGGAGAAGGCCGTAGGAGATCCCCATCCGGGCGTTGCTGTCGCTGCGGCTCGACTCCTCCGCCGGCTTGATACTGCGGACGATAATACTCGTGGCCCCGAGATCCTTGATCTGCTGCTGGGCCTGGTAGCTGACGCCCTCCCCCATCGCCACCAGCCAGATCACGGCCGTGACGCCGATGAGG
>SIAG01000091.1 GCA_009691925.1 Planctomycetaceae bacterium | reverse complement strand
GGGATCGATCTGCCGCTGGTCGATCGCGTCGTGATGCTCCGGCCGACCGAGTCGAAGATCGTTTTCCTGCAGCAGCTCGGCCGCGGCCTGCGGGCGGCTACGGGCAAGACGCGGCTGGAAGTGATCGACTTCGTCGGCAATCACCGCGTCTTCGCTAGCCGGCTGGTGCATCTGCTGTCGCTTGAGCCCCGCGGGGAAGGGGCCGCGGCCTGCTTCACCGCGCTCAAGGCGTATCTCGCCGGAAGCGAGCCGGCGTTGCCGGCGGGCTGCGTGCTCGATGTGGAGGTGGAAGCGAAGCGGCTGCTTGAGCAATTTCTGCCGCGCGGCCGGGGGGCGGTGGTCGAGGCGTATCGGGGGCTGCGGGCGGAGCTCGGCCGACGGCCGACGCCGACTGAAGTTTTGCATGCGGGCTATCTCCCGCTGACGGTCTCGGCAGATCACGGCAGCTGGTTTGAGTTTTGCGCGAGCGAAGGGGATCTGGCACCTGATGAGCAGGCGGCCGCCACGGCGGCTTTGGCTCCGGCGTGGCTCAAAGTGCTCCAGACGACGAGCCTGACGAAGTCGTACAAGATGGTCGTGCTCCGCGTGCTCCTCGATCACGACGCGCTGTGGGGTGGCATGGAGATCTCACAGCTCGCAGGTGCGTGCCGTACGTTTCTTGAAAACCACCCTGCCCTTCGCGCCGACCTCGAGGGGGCAGCGTTTACGCGCGTACCTGGTGACTCGGCCGCTGAGGCGAGATCATTTGCAGCGTGGTGGCTCGAATGGCCGCTGTCGCGGTGGATGGATGAGCAGGCGGGCCGACGCTGGTTCACCCGTCGCGGCGATCGGTTTGTAGCCGACTTCAAGATTGCCGCTGCACACCGCCACGCCTTCGAATCGCTGACGGCCGAGCTCGTCGACTACCGGCTGGCGCACTACACCCGCTCCCGCCTGGCGGCTCCCATTACGGGCGACTCGCTTGCTCTCGATCAAGGCCGCACTGCCAGCGACGGTTCACCTGTCTCTACCGCGTTTCGTGCCATGGTCTCCCACTCCGCCGGCAAGCCGATCCTCTTTCTGCCTACGGTGGAAGCCGCGCCGTCACGGCCCACCGGCCCGACGCGCGTCCGTCTGCCCGATGGATCGGAGTGGATGTTTCGATTCGTGAAGGTGGCCTGCAACGTTGCCCATCCGGCCGACGCGAGCGACAAGCAAAACCAGCTCGTTGCGCTGCTGCGCGAGTGGTTCGGCCCCGACGCCGGTCTCCCAGGCACCGGTTTTGAAGTTGAGTTCATCTCCGAGGGCATGACATGGTCCGTTGCCCCAATTTCGCCACGGCAGGAAAAAGGTGACTGCACCCATGTGCCGGTCGCCTCAGGCGATCCGGCCCCGGCCGCAGGCCGGGGGCTCCAGCCAAATGGTGGCTGTCACCTTTTTCCGGGGACCCTTGCCCCCGCCCCGCCCCCCGCGGCCCGCTTCACCACCCACGTCCCCGTCTACGACCTCGCCGTCGCGGCTGGCTTCTGGGGGCCAGAGAGCAGCCCAGAGGAGATCGGCTGGACGGCGGTGCCGGGCGTCGCTGTGAAGCCCGGCATGTTCGTAGCCCGGGTGATAGGCGCGTCGATGGAGCCGCTGATTCCCGACGGCTCATGGTGCCTGTTCCGGCCCTGCCCGGCAGGCTCGCGCGAGGGGCGGATCGTACTCGTGCAGTTCAACACGCTCGGCGCTGGCGATAGCGGCGGCCGGTTCACCGTCAAGAAATACCACGCAGAGAAGACTGTCACGGCCGACGGCTGGCGGCATGATTCGATTCAGCTGGTGCCGCTCAATCGGGCGTTTACGCCGATCGGGCTTGAGCCCGAGGACGCGGCGGATCTGATGATCGTCGGGGAGTTGGTGAGGGTGACTGCGTGAGGGCCCCAGAGAATGTGCGCGAACTCGCGTCGCTCTCACGCGCCCCGAATGCGAATCGTCGCGTGTTGAATCACGGTGAAGGCTCCAGCCAGGTGGGCCTGATACTCGCCAACTGCCTGGGCGACGATCCGGCCCTCACGATCATTCGCGATGCCATCGACGCGAACAAGCACGATGCCGTGGTGGTGCAGCCGTTGCCGAAAAACGAGTTCGCCGAAATCCTTGTCTTCGGTGATGAGAATCCTGGCATCCGTCACCGCGGTGTCGAGGACGACGTCGTCCGTCGAGCCCTCCAATTCTTCCGCCATCCATCGGACGTCGTGGCCGTCACTGCGGATGGCCGACACGATCGCCGCGTCGACGCCCTCATCGGCGAGGAATCTCATGCCGAATCCGGGTCAGCGACGGCATGCACCGTCTCGTGGGCCATCGCTTCGGCCGCATACTCGAGCGCGGCCAGAACCGACTCCCGTGTCAGCCGCGGGTGCGACTCGAGAATCTGATCGATCGATTCCCCTCGCGAAAGCTTACGGAGAATCGTCTCGACCGTGATGCGGGTTCCCCGGACAACAGGCTTCCCAGTCATCACGTCGGGGTCGGACTGAATCAGATTGTGGCTCATGCATCCCTTTCGGCGGCCAGCGAGAAGTGTACGGCCGTCCATTTCTTGGAGCAAGCGGCCGTCGCTTGATCTTACCCGTGCGTAGGCCGTTTTCAGGACCTTGTTGGGAGGTTCCGCACCTGCCTGGTAACCTCATTTCATGCCGAAGGTATTCGACAAAGACGGATACTCGTTTTTCTTTTACAGCAACGATCACACGCCCATCCGCATCCACGTTCGCCGTGGTGACGGTGAAGCCGTGTTCGTGGTCGAGCCTGATGTGGAACTGCGGGAATCCGTCGGGTTCAATGTTCGGGAGCTATCGCGAGCGGAGGAGCTCATTCATGACCACCTCGAACTCATCAAGCAAAAATGGGCCGAACACCTTGGCTGACCGTGCCCTGAAGGCATGGCATGATGGGGGCATCATCTTCGTCAGGTTCGCGAGCGGCCACGAGGTTCGCTTTCCGATCAAGGGCAACCCGCGTCTGGAGTCGGCCGAAGAAGCAGACCTGGGCTGTATCGAGATTTCACCATTTGGGCTGCACTGGCCGAAGCTCGACGAGGATCTGTCATTGGCGGGGATCCTCGACGGGCGATACGGGCAGCACCAACCCGCTGGCAACCGTTGAAGCAGCCTGCTGAGGCAATCTGCTTGCCCGATGTCGCAGCGGTCACTTGCGACATCCACGCCGCCGGCGCGATTCCGAAGGGGCTGTTCGCCGGCAGCGAGGTGCGGATGAACAGGCTCAAGAAACTCCCCCGCCGGAGGCGCTATGGATCCTTGCCAGAATCACTCAGGCGGCGGCCGAGATCGAACAGCAGCAGGCGGCCGGAGGGGAGCGCGTCGCCGACGGCGGAAAAGGTGTTGCCGATGACGGCGAGCCGGGGCCCACTCCCCTCGCCTGCGACCATCGTCATCGCCTCAATCGCCCACTCGGGGCGCAGTTGGTCAAACATCGTTCCGGTGGCAGCATCACACAGTCGGACACATTCCTCGTCGGCAACGATCAGCGTCCGGCCGGTATCCGCCCAGATGATTCCCCGCACCGCACGGGCAAACGACGAGACTTCGACGATCCTGCTGCCCCTGACGCCGTCGACGATCCATACCTGCCCGCCGGGGGTCCCGAAAGCGAGCCGATCTCCGTCGGGCGACCAGGCCATGACCGCGGCGATCAGGCCAGACGCCGTCAGGTCGACGAGCGTCTTCCCCTTCTTGGCCACCGAGCCGTCGGCCAAGTCGTGAACGCGGATCTTCGATCCGGTCGCCACGGCCAGGCGGGGGGGCGATCCGGCAGAGACGGCGAGATACGCGACGCTCTCGGGGTATTGCTCAATCGTCTCCGACGACGTCAGATCGAGGGAGTGGGCGACAAGGCTGCCGCTTTTACCGTCGGCTGCGTGGATACCACTGAAGAACTTGCCGGATGGTCCCCAGGCCAAGGCAACGCCTCGGGCGTGATCGACCGTGGTGAACGGCTTCATGCCAGGGAGTTGGTAGATCCGTTTCCCCTCGTCGCTGGCAATCGCGATCAGGCTCCGTGACGGATCGACGGCGGAGAAGGAGTGCTTTGTCCCCGTGAGGTGGACTTCGTCGATGGCCGTTACTTTTCGGGAAGCGGTATCAATCAGCAGCGGCGCGCCGCTGTAGGGCAAGACCACCACCCGGTTCCCCCCAATAGCCTCGATGCTCCGGACGGTCGAGGTCGGTAGGACGATCTGGTCGGTCCCGAACAGGTTCCACGGTCCATCCGCCTCCCACAGCCTCACGGTGCCATCCCCTCCCGCCGAGAGGATCCGGCCCGAGGGATGGAAACAGGCATCCCAGACGCGACCGACATGCCCCACAATTGAGTGGAGCTCGCGACCACTTGCAGCATCGAAGATGCGGACCACACCATCCTTGCACCCGGTGACAATCCGATGGCCGTCGGGCGAGAACCCGCAGCCCTTGACCCACTCCGGATGGTGTTTCAGCGACAGCTGCAACTCCCCTGTTGCCAGATCCCAGACACGGGCCATCTTCTCAAACCACCCGCTGACAAGCAGCCGCCGTCCGTCGGCAGAGAGGGCGAACGAATCCACGTTCCCTTCCGTCCCAGAGAACTCGCGTTCGATCTCCCCCGAAGGGATCCGCAGCAGACAGACCCGAAAGTCGACCGCAACGAGCAGGCGGTGATCGTCGAGGAACCGGATCGCCTCCAGATCGGGGGCCTCCGAATCGATGGCGGACAAAGGGGGGTCGAACGGCCGCATTTCGATCAATCCTGCGCCCGGCATGGCGGTAAAGATCGGCGCCACGCGGATCGTCCGATCAGCCCCCGCCCAGGCCAGTCGCTTTCCGTCTGGCGCGAAATCGATGCCAAACACCGGCGGACCGCCGTCGGCAACGTCCCGCACATGGTGGCCGTCTTCGGCACTCCACAGAGACACTCGCCCATCGTCGCCAACGGTTGCCACCAAGGAGCCGTCGATGGAGTAGGCGACATGGTTGATCTCTTGGCCGGTGGCCACCGAGATCGCTTTGCCTGCCGGAGTCCCATGCTCAGTGAGCGGGAGGATCGAGAGCGTGCCGTCGGCTGCGCCGGTCGCCATTCCCATTCCCCCCGGCTGAAGAGCGATGGAATGAATCGCGGGCGGGGGGAGTGTTGGAAGTGGAGATCCGGCTGGTCCCTCGAGGAGACTGGCGATCTCTCCGTGCATCCTCCCCAGGAGCCAGCCGCCGGCGAGCGAACGAGAGAGCGCAGGCTCGTCGGAAATGCTGGCTTTCAACTCCTCGAGCACCGCTGCGCCTTTGCCGGTGCGGTACGACTCGAAGGCGCGGCGAAGGTGACTAGTGGCCTCGGCCGCCGAACTCGCCAGGTCAGCCTTGTTGGCGAGGATCTTCTGCTGAGCGAGGAGCTTGAAGCGCATGATCCGTTCGCTGACGACCATCACTCCCAGGATCAGCGCCAAGCTGGTGGCAGCGATCCCGATGGCGATCGCCGGACGGCGCCCCGTCCAGCGGCCCAACCGTTGCAGGGGCGTGAGCGGCCTAGCGATCGTCGGCCGGCCGTCGAGAAACCTCGCCAGATCGACGGCCAACTCCGCGGCGGAGGGATAGCGATCGTCTGGTTTTTTCGCCAGGCATTTCAAACAGACGGCGACGAGATCGGCCGCGATGCCGGGCACGATCCGGTTGGCCGGCTCGGGGTCGACCTGAAGGATCCGCTGAAAGCTCTCCGTCGGTGAACGGCCGGCATTCAGGCTGCGGCCGGTGAGCAAGCGATCGAGGACCAGGCCGAGGGAATGGATGTCGGTGCGTCTGTCGACCGTGCCGAACTCCTCGTCGATCTGTTCTGGGGACATCCATTCTGGTGTGCCAAGCCGGGATCCAGAGACGGTGAGCGGCGGGAGGTCTGATCCAGAGTCCGACACTTCGTCGCAGGCACCGAGGCCGAAATCGCAGAGTTTTACATCCTGGCGGAGCGTGGCCTGCGGCGTCATTCCACCGGCGTGCGTCAACGGTCGGTCATCGGGGGGAAGGACGCCATCGGCACTCGGCACGAGGAGGATGTTGCCCGGGGTAATGTCGCGGTGCACGACATCGGCCGAGTGGGCGACATGCACCGCGTCGGCCAGCAGCCGGACCAGTTTCGCGGCAACGTAGGGAGCGACGGGACCGGGGTGACGGGTGAGCCAGCTGTGCAGGCTCTCGCCGCAGAACTCCTCGGCGATATAGGGAATCCGGTCGTGCTCTCCCACCTCGTAGATCGCGACGACGTTGGGATGGGAGACCCGCGCGGCAAGTTTTGCTTCGCGGAGAAACCGCCTCTTTTTGCTCGCATCGACGAGAATCTCCAGCCGGGCGATTTTCAGCGCCTCGCGGCGGACGAGTTTGGTGTTGATCACCTCGTAGACTTCGGCGAAGCCCCCCTCGCCGATCTTGCGGACGATCCGATACTTGCCAAACATCAGCTCGGCGGGAGGGATCTGCTCCTCTGCGGCCACTCCCCGGAGGATGAGAATGATATCGAGCAGTTCCGCCATCTCCGGCGTGATCTTTCCCCCCACATCCTCATCGTCGCCAGAGGAGGAAGCGAGCCCGGCGAGCTGGTCATCGATCGCTGCGAGCCGGACGAGCTCCGCGTCGTTGAGCTCCGCGGGGCCGTCGCGGGGGGCGGTGTCGCCCGGTGGCTCACCGTCGCCGACAGGAGAAGTGGGCGGATGAGCCGGCAGGTCATCCGGCAACTGGGGTGGATGCGTCATGCGGCGGCAGTGGTTTTCAGGAGCGGGCTTAGGCAAGGGGCCGTGATTCGAGCTCTTTCCGGAAGCACACCAGCGCCCGGCCCCACACTTTCCTCACGGCATCCTCAGACAGCCCCATCTTGTGTCCGATCTGGGCGAACGTCTTTCCCTCGTACTCTTTCAAGCGCAGGACCTCGGCATAGCGCTCGGGAAGGCGGGCGAGCGCTGCTTTGACATCGGCTGCCGATTCTCTCTGGATGGCCTGGGCGAGAGGATTGTCTGCAGACGCCGCCGCGATGTTGTCGTCCTCGATCAGCCCTGCCTTCTGAGCAGGCTTCTGCTGCTTCCGCTGCTCGTCGATGGCGTTATGCCTCATAATCGCGCGAACCCAACAGATGAACTCTGCAGTGCAGTTACCTTTGAAGGACGGAAAGCCCTTGATGATATCGACCGCGCCTTCCTGAATGAGGTCGGAGAGGCCGCATGGTGCCGAGTACGCACGCCGCGTCTCTTGGGCGGCGACGAACTTGAGATAGCCGTAGACGGCACCGAGGAGCTCGTTGAGCGCCTCTGGGCCGCCGCCGTGAGCCGCCTGAATCAGCTTCGAGTATCCGGGCCGCGCTGGGGTCCCAGGGCGGTCGCTGTCGAAATCAGACGCGCTCACGTTTGCCATGCCTCATCCCCCTGCAGGGCGCCAACAGAACCCCCGCGGGAGCCTACCACATCCTCGTGCCTCCCCGCTGGGATGGGGAGGCAAAAAAACTTTTCTTAAGTGCGCGTCCGGTTCGCAGGCCGGCGCTCGCCTTGTCTTTCAGGAAGGCTGTGCGCTGGCACGGCATCTCGGTCAACTTTCGGCTTGGCGACGCGTTCAGGGCATGGGGCGGGTTTAGTGCTGATCTCCACGGCGGCTTCCCGTCGGTTCGGACCACGACCACCATTCTCGACATCGAGCAGTGGGCTTCGGCCCTGGCTTAACGCATCTGGTCTGCGTCTTTCACCCTCGTGGAACCTGTACGCCTGCCGACATCTTCCTGCCACGAAAATCCCCGAAGAGCCCGAAAGTGAAACTGCGGCGGCTTGCCATTCAGGCAGACTCGTGTTCACGATCTGCGGCCAACAAGATCGGCCAGAGGTGATCTCGCACCTCCTGAATGACGGCTGCGAAGTCGGCGGGCTCGTTGTGCAGATCCATTCGCCTCAAGAAGGCTGTCCAAAGCTTGGCGGCTTCCGGGTCAGTGCCGAACACGTTACTGAGACAGACCGGAAGCGCCTGCGGCAGCATCGTCCCGCGGCGAGTAAAGGTCTCGACAACCGCTCGGACCAGCACTCCGCCGTCGTAGCGGTGATGACGAAAAATCACCAGGAGATCGTAGAAGTCCTTCATCCGGCTGTTGACCATACCGAGCTTGACCGCTGCTTCGAGTTTCTCGGCCACCACGGTCTCCACCGGGTACATCCGCAGTCGCGGCTCATCCATGCCGAGCAGCACCGGGTAGGTCGCCTCTTTCGGCAACGGAGTGACCGCGTCACCAAAGCCAACGTCCACCTGCATGGGAATCACGGCCCCATCGAGAACTGCCTGGAACGTCACCCGGAGACCACCGTATTCCTGGCTTTCGCGAATCTCGTCGGCTGCCACGCTCGATGCGTCGAACACGATTCCATCGTCATCGACAGCCGTGGTGATGATCTGCAGGATCGTTGCACTGACCGCGACCGGCGTCGGCTCCCCGTACCCCAGGAGATCCACGTCCCGCGTCGGGCGATGGAGGGTGCCTGACCAGACACGAAACAGCATCGCCCCCTTGAGAACGAAACGATCACGGTGAGAGGATCGCGAGAGCCGGTAGAGAAACCGCTCGATGGCGTATTGGGTCAGGAGGGCGTTGAAGTCTTCCCCAGTCTCGCCACGGAGGTTCACCAATCGCTGCCGTACGGATGCCGCGACGTTACCGATGCGTTTCTTCGTCATGCGAGGGCCTCAAGCGTCGGCCGGATGATGTTGGCAACTCGGTCGACTTTCGCCATCTCGAAAATCTCGGCCGGAGTAGCCTTCTTCTTTCTCAGGCAATCGCGGAGGGCCTCGATCGCCACATCCTTGCCAACCGTAGCGCGGTAGCGGAAGCAATCAGCGACCGTCTTCGCAGGAGAAGTCAGCGGCACTTCCACCCCTTCGATTTGGTGTCGCTCGACGCCTGATGTGAGAGCCTGCCCTGATGCACGGACCACGCGGATCCCCGGCGCAGTGATGTTCGGACGATGTGCGGATTTCTGGATCATGATCCAGACCGCGTGCGGCAGTTGCGTTGTCAGCCCGTGAAAATCGAGCGCCGACAGAAGACAGACAACCGCTTTTGGAACCCTGACACTGACGGAGGCAACGTCGGCATGGCGAGTGGTCGGTTGATCGGCCCTCACGTAGACACCTCGGGACCTCCGCACGACGTGGCCCCGATCGACGGCACGTTGGAGTGTGACTCGGGAAACGCCGAGCGTCTCGAGATCGCGCGGCCTTACGACCTCATGGGAATTGAGGTGCCGCAGAAGCCGCTCGATCTGGCCGGGGGGAGTCATCCACGACGCCTTGGTGTTACGAATACAATGCCGAATTTCATTCGGGCATAGCTTCCGTAACATCTTACCCTTCGGCTTGAAGGGCTTGTCGTCCGGTCGCCCCTGGCTGCCGCCAAGGCCACCTTGGCCGCGAAGGTCGCCAGGAGCCACGACCCCCAGTTGACCGACTCCGACTTCGACCAGGCGGCCAGTTACCCGGCACACTACCCGGCACAGTCAACGCTCCCCAACGGTCTTCCCGAGCCGTCAGGTCTTCAACAATCCCGCGAAAAAAGCCTTCACTCCCCGGAAACAGCGAAACGAACAGTACCCCCGGCAGGGATCGAACCTGCGACCTGAGCTTTAGGAAAGCTCCGCTCTATCCAACTGAGCTACGGGAGCAAAACGCCCGGCGCGGCTTGGCCGCCGCGCCCCGATTTCAGTCATCGTACGGCCCCTCACCCCTGCCAACAAGAAGTGCTGTCGACGCCCCGACCAGCCCGAAATCCGGCAGCCAGAGGCCGGACGTGGGCCGCCGGGAGCACGCTGCGGGTTAGCCGATTCGGGTTGGAGGCTGTGGGCTGTCGGGCTGCCGACGGCTGGCTGCTGGTCGCCGACGGCTGGCAGCTGGTTGCGGGCTGCGGGAGCAGGGACGAGCTTTTTTCAGAGCAGCTCCGACAGGATCCGACCGCGGTCAACCAGCGGATGCGGCCGCCCCGTCACGTCGGTGAGCGTCGTCGCCTGCGGATCGATCCCCAGGCAATGCCAGATCGTCGCCGTCACGTCCTTGAACGTCACCGCCCCGCCAAGTGGCGCTCCACCCCACCGATCCGTCTCGCCCAGCACGCGCCCGCCACGAATCCCGCCCCCCACAAGGAGCGCCGGCGAGACCGCCGGCCAATGATCCCGACCACCATCCTTGTTGATCTTCGGAGTCCGACCAAACTCCCCCCACACCACCACAATCACGTCGTCGAGCATCCCGCGCTCCTCGAGATCGAGGACCAGCCCCGACAGCCCAGCGTCGAGAATCGGCAGCACCTGCCGGAGACGGGGATAGTTGCCGGCATGCGTGTCGAAGTCGCTCAAAGAGATGCTCACGCACCGCACCCCCGCCTCCACCATCCGCCGGGCGAGCAAAAACTTGAGGACGGCACGCGGCCCGTCGGCTGTCTCGAAGGCCGGCAGCTCCGGTGTCGTCATGGAATAGCGGGCAAGGACGGCCGGCGACTCCGACTCCAAATCGAGCGCCGCCGCCACCCGGCCTGAGGTCAGAATCCCAATCGCCTGATCGTGAAAGCGATCCCCTGCCCCAAGTGAATCCGTCGACGCCACCTGCCGCTTCCAGCCGTCGAGCGATTGCAAAAGCGCCCGCCGACTCCCCAGCCGATCGACCGACAGCGAAGGAGAGAGCGAGAGTGAGGTGGCGAAGTCGCTCCCCCGGGCGGCAAGCTCTCCCACCATCCCCGGCTCGAGCGGACGGAAAAAAAGACCGCCGAGGTCAGGGCGGAACGGACCATGCGCAGGCCCGAGGAAACCGGGCCGGGCACTGTTGCGCACCATCCCCCGCCCCTGCTGACAGTCGACAAACAGCGGCGCCGCGTCACCCGGCCGACCATGGAGCTTGGAGAGGACCGAGCCGATCGCCGGCCAGCCCCCCTGGCTCTTCAGATGCTCCGGGTCATAGCCCGACTGACACTGGAAGGCGTCGTGCTGACCGGCCGAGCCGACGACGGCACGGAGAAAGGCAAACCGGTCGGCAAGCCTGGCGAGCCCGGGCAACAACTCGCAGACGTGAATCCCCGGCACCGCCGTGGCGATCGCCGAAAACTCCCCCCGCACCTCCGCCGGGCCATCGGGCTTCATGTCGATCGTGTCCATCTGCGGCGGACCGCCGTCGAGATGAACATGGATCACCGACCGCCGCATGGCGGCAGGAGTGGCATCGGCCCGGAGCAGATCGACAAGCGACAGCCCCCCAAGACCGGCTAGGCCTGCCGTGAGCAGGCCACGGCGCGACGGCCGAGGGCAGGAAGAGGCGCGGCGGCTTGAGTCGGAAGACGGCATCGCTGCGATCGTGGGCGGGAAAAAGCGGCCCTGAGTGTTCCCCGAGTGTGAAAAGTATCGCACGGGGGCCAGGCCCAGGGCCAGAGCGACCCTTCCTGCCGGCGATCTCCGCCCCCCCGGCGGCCGGTCGCTGCGGCAGCGGTATAGTAGTCATCACCTTCAGAGAATCCTTCTCGTGCGCGGCCTCCTCAAACTTCTCCTGGTCGTTGCGGTCCTCGCCGGTGCCACGGCGGCGGGCTGGCAGCCGGCCACCGCCTGGTGGGCCGCCCGCAACCGGCCGAAGTTTGACACCCTCGCTGCCGAGCAGGGGGATGTCATTGAGATCATCAATTCTACAG
>SIAG01000090.1 GCA_009691925.1 Planctomycetaceae bacterium | reverse complement strand
GGTCCGCTCGTCGTCAAAGAATCGGCGGCTCTCCGACTGGGCCCGCATCACGCCGTGGAGGAGCATGGCGCTGGAGGTGATGACGAGGCTCACCCCTCCCATCGCCATGAGAAGCTCAATCAGCGAGATGGCTCGTGGCAGTCGCCGAGTGGAGATCAGGGGATTCACGCGTCTCATCGTTTTCATGGCGCTCCCTCCCCTGACGTGCCGCGGAGCCATCCGGCCAGGCGAAGCGGGTGGCCGCGGCGGCCAGGTTCATTCCATTCGATTGCCAGCTCGATCCGCCGCAGGCCATCGTCGTCAGGCGCGGCAGTGACAGCGGTGAGTGTGGCCCCCGGGAGGTGCGCCGCGGCGAAAGGGGACGGCGCGGGAGCGGCGAGGAAGGCATCACGGTCGGCCGGGGGGAGCGAGTGGAGGAGCTCCATCCGATTGGCAAGCTCTTCGACGGCGAGGCGAGCATTGCGACCCGAGACGAGCAGCCGACCGTGGCGAACGAGGAGCCCCGCCGACACCGAGATGATGACGGAAAGGATCCCGAAGGAAACGAGGAGCTCGAAGAGCGTGACCCCGCGGCGCTGCTTGTTCGCGCGACTGGCGCGGCGTGTGATGGGTGTGGTCATCAGGCGAGCCCCCGAATGAGATCGAAGAGCGGCTCCATCACCCCCATGGCGATGATGAAGACGAAGATTCCCATCACCATCACAAAGAAGGGAAGGATCAAATCGGAGAGCAGCCACATCCGCTCGAGGATCCGCTCCCGATGACGGCGCGCAAGCGCCCGCGTCACCCAGCCGGCCTCAGGGCTGGCATCGAGGGCCGCGGCTTCGGCTGGCGACAGGACTCCCGCTCGGCTCGATCGGGCGGCCCGGTCGGGGCCGAGCGCTTTGTCCTTGAGCGTCGAGCGCAAACCCCGGTCGATCGTGCCCGTTGCCAGGGCCTGAGCGGCCTGCTCCTCCCCCTCCCCGGCCCGCGCCGCCACATCGAGGCTGCCGAGCCAATCGGCCGCCCGGGCGTCGCCGAGCACTCCCAGGCCGCCAAGGCCCAAAGTCCGCCGCAGCTCAGCCCAGGCCCGCGGGGCGAGGCGGGATGCGTACCCGGCGACGAGGATTGCAAGAAACGGGAGATACCAAAAGTTCGCGAACGAGTTGCCGAGCCACCGCAGGGCCGTCATCCAGGGAGATTCCTCCATCCCGAAGTCATCGAGAATCGTCCGGAACTGCGGCACGAGCTTGACCATCAGGAAGGTCAAGATCGGCAGGCTCACGAGGAGGAGCGTCGCCGCGTACCCCAGCACCCAGCGGATATCGCGCTCCACCGGCTCGGTCGAGGCCGCCGGTGCGCTGAAGACGGCGAGTGCTTCGGTGGCATTGCCGTGGAGCGTTGTTGCTACGGCCAGCGCCGTCGCATCCTGGGGGCGGAGGGCTCCGCGAACCCGCGCAAGCGCCGCGTTGAGCGGCATGCCTGCTGCCACGAGCTTGGCGAGCTTCCTCACCCTCGCCGCCTGCCAGCCACGCTCATCGGCGGCCCAGGCCGCAAGGAGCGGAGCGAGGTCGAGCCGCTCATCGAGACCCAAGGCGAGCAATTCCGCCAGCGCCCGCCGCTGCCCCGACGATGTCGGCAAGAACACGCCAAAGAGCGCGGCAAACAGCCCCTGCTGCGACGCCTGGGAGTTGATCCCGCGGGCGGCGAGATATTTGGCGAAGGTGGGGAAGAGCGACATCGGGGCACCGGAAGCAACGGCGTCAGGACAGGTCGGTGACCAAACTGATCAGCGGCGCAAACAGGGCGAGGACCATCAGGAAGACGAGGAGGCCGGTGACGAATACGGCCACCGGACCGAGGCACCAGGAGATCCAGGAGCGGCTGGCGGCGAGCCGGAGGTCGTGGCAGGTGGCGATCCGGTCGAGGAGCCGGATCCGCGTGGCCGCGGTCATCTTCCCCTCGAGGGCGAATCGCACGGTCGCGGAGAGCCAGCGGGGGGGCTCGTCGGCTGCGGTCATTCTGTCCTGTGAATCGACCGCGCGGGCCGCCACGGCGAGCGCCACCGGCTGTGGCACCTCCGCGGCGAGGAGATCGGCGGCGAAGCGGGCGAATCGCCCCGACCAAGCGAACCGGCCGCCGGGGAGGCGGAGCCACGACGGCCACCAGCGGCCGGCTGTCAGCCACAGCGCTGTCGCCACAGCCGCCGCCGCGAGCAGCCCCCCCCACCCCTTCCGGAGGAAGTGGGAGAATCCGATCAGCGCCTCGGTCATCAGCGGCAGCCGCATCCCGAAGTCGGAGAGAATCTTCTCAAACTCCGGCACGACAAGCAGGGCCAGAAACGACGTCACGGCAACCGCCATGACCGTCACGAGAAACGGATAAACCAGCGGCAGCCACCACCGACTATTCGTCTCCTCCGTCACGACCACATCGACGGCCCGGGCGAGAAAGGCAGCTTCCGAGGCCCCGTCGCCGGTGGTTGCGCCGGGTGCCGCAGCCGACAGGAGCGGGATCCAGGTGTCGGGATCCCGCTCGAGGGCCCGGCTGGCCCGGGGGGCATCTCCCGCGACGAGCGTCTCGCAGAGCTCGTCCCAGGCAGCGCGGCGCCGCGGCGAGAGCTCGGCGCCAAGGGCCCGTAGCGCTGGGATGATCCCGCCGCCGACCTCGAGCGCACGGCCGATCCAAGGGCCTAGCGCGGCGGTGGCAGAAGAGACGGCAGTGGGAGAAGGAGGGAGCATGGGTGGATTTTTCCGCGAACCGTCAGCGGCTGGCAGAGGCTTCGGAGATCGCCATGAAGAAATCAATCGCCGGGAGGAAGATGACGAGGGCATAGGCGAGGACGGCCAGGCCGGCGATGACCATCGCCACGACGATCCGCCCGAACTGGCGCGCTTCACCGTCGCGCCGAGCGGCACGGGCCCGGGCCACTTTTCCCGCCTGCCGAAGGGCCTCACCGCGCGGCACGCCGCCGAGATCGAGGCCGGTAGCCCAAGGAATGAGGGGGGGCGTGGAGGGAGCCGCCCCGATCCCGAACGCCCCGGCCACGGCCGCGGCTTCCTCGGGGAGAACACCGGCGTCGGCCAGCGCCGCAAGCGTTTCACACCCCAGCGCCGCCCGGAGCGGATCGGGCCCGGCCGATCGGGAGCGGCGCGTGGTCGCTGCCCACCAGGCGACGGCGAGCGCCACGATGGTCCCCGCCAGCAGCCAGGGTGCCGCGGCCCGGGCGGCCTCCAGGAGCCCCAGGCCACTCCCCGGCCGGACGCGGAACTCGGCATACACTTTTTCAAACCACGGCGTCAGCCCCGTCCCCAACAGCGCCGCACCGAGGGCCGCACCAGCACAGACAAGCGCCGGATAAAACCACGGCCGCCAGGCTCCACGGGCCCGCGTCGCCGCGTCTTGCCCGGTACTCACGGTTGCTTCGAGAATCCTGTCGGCATCGGCCCCGAGCCGCACCGCCTCGGCCAAGCCCGCCGTCGCGGCTGGGCCGGCCCACGCCACCGGCAGCCCAGCCGCCTCGAGCCCTGCGGCGCGGGCGCGGAAGGCCGCGGTGGGATCGGAGTGGGCAGCGGCGGCCATGCGTCACCTGGGAAGAAGGGATGAGGGGCAGGAACCTCTTCCTCCCCCACTCCCAAGGAGACGCAGCCGCGGTCGTTTTGTATGGGGCAAAACGGGCTTACTTCAGCTCGATGGCGATCGGCTCCGAGGCCGCCCCGTTGCTGCCGTGCTCGGCGTGGCCATCGTCGCCGCCGGCTTCCTGCTCGGCGGCCATCGCCCGGATCTCCTGCGTGATCTTCATCGAGCAGTACTTCGGGCCGCACATGCTGCAGAAATGGGCGCTTTTGAAGGTGTCTTGGGGGAGCGTCTGGTCGTGGTAGCGGCGGGCCGTTTCCGGATCGAGCGAGAGGCGGAATTGCTCGTTCCAATCGAAGGCGAAGCGGGCCCGGGAGAGGGCGTCGTCGCGCTGCCGGGCATTCTTGCGATGGCGGGCGAGATCGGCGGCGTGGGCGGCGATCTTGTAGGCGATCACCCCCTGCTTCACATCCTCGGCATCGGGGAGGCCCAGATGCTCCTTGGGCGTCACGTAGCAGAGCATCGCCGCGCCACTCCAGCCGGCGATCGCGGCGCCGATGGCGCTGGTGATGTGGTCGTAGCCGGGGGCGATGTCGGTGACCAGCGGCCCGAGAACGTAAAACGGCGCCTCGTCGCACTCCTCCATCTGCCGCTTGATGTTCATGTCGATCTGGTCCATCGGCACATGGCCCGGACCCTCGACCATCACCTGGCAGCCCTTGGCCCAGCCCCGCCGCGTCAGCTCGCCGAGAACATGGAGCTCGGCAAACTGCGCTTCGTCGCTGGCATCGGCGATCGAGCCCGGCCGAAGCCCGTCGCCGAGGCTCCAGGTGACGTC
The DNA here is from genome assembly GCA_009691925.1 of Planctomycetaceae bacterium. Taxonomy (GTDB): domain Bacteria; phylum Planctomycetota; class Planctomycetia; order Pirellulales; family UBA1268; genus QWOP01. The sequence goes on along the minus strand of SIAG01000090.1, from coordinate 7,304 downwards.
GTACTGCTGGAAGACGTCGCACAGATCCTCGAAGTGGGTGTAGAGGGGATTCTGCTGGCGGTGGGCCATCATCCAGCGGGCGATGAGCGAGCCGCCGCGGCTGACAATCCCCGTGATCCGCTTGGCGGTGAGCCCGAGGTGCTCTTGAAGCAGGCCGGCGTGGACGGTCATGTAGTCGACCCCCTGCTGGGCCTGCTTCTCGCACATGTCGATGAAGTGCTGGGCGCGCATGTCCTCGATATCGCCGCCGAGCTCCTCGAGCATCTGGTAGATCGGCACGGTGCCGATCGGTACCGGCGAGGCGTTGATGATCGCCTGACGGATGCCGTCGATGTTCTTTCCGGTCGACAGGTCCATGACGGTGTCGGAGCCGTAGTGGACGGCGAGATGGAGCTTCTCGAGCTCGGTCGCCTCGTCGCTGGTCACGGCCGAATTGCCGATGTTGGCGTTGATCTTCGTGCAGGCGGCGATGCCGATCGCCATCGGCTCGAGCTGCTTCGTCAGATGGACGACGTTGGCCGGGATCACCATCCGCCCGCGCGCCACCTCGGCTCGGATCGTCTCCTCGGGAAGGTCTTCACGTTTGGCGACGAAGGCCATCTCGGGAGTGATCGTGCCGGCACGGGCCTGTTCGAGCTGGGTCATGGTGGGCTCCGACGGGGCGGATAGGTAAATGGCAGCGGCCTGACGCTGCCGCGGACGACGAAACTGGCTCAACAAAGGCACCGCTACGGTAGCAGAAATCGACCCCGCGGCGGAGCGTCCGGCCGGGGGTGCGGGACGGGGGAAAAGGAGGGTCAGAGCGTCTTGAGGTATTCGAGCACGGCGACCTTCTCCCCCTCGTCGAGGAGGTCGGGATAGAGATGCCCTCCGGCCCCCTTGCCATGCCGGCGGGTGTCGAACCAGGTGCGGCGCTGGGCCGCCGACAAGGGCCCTTCCGGACGAGCGTCGCGGGCTTCGATGGCCAGGCCGACACGGTCGAAATCGTAGTCGGGGGGGGTGAAAGTGCGGTGGCTTCCCCCTCTGACCCTGCGGCCGGGGAACCCCGAGCGGCCGGGGACTCCCGACCGGCCAGCGAATCGAGCCTCCGCCACACGGCGGGCCGCGAGTCGGGATGGAGAAGGTGCCAGAGCGTCGGCACGGAGCCGTTGTGGAGGTAGGGAGCACTGGCCCAGATGCCGTCGAGTGGCGGGGCGACATAGCCCTCCGGGGCATCGATCCCTTCGATCTCGCAGTCACCGGCAAACCAGCTGACATTGAGCGCCCGACGGTCCTTGACGGTGAGTGAATCGAGCCGGACCCGATCGGTGCCGATGTCGTCGATCGCCACCATCCGCTCGGGGTACGACCGCCCCGGATGGTCGCGCGGGCCGTCGTAGGTGCCGTGGCAGTCGGCGCAGTGGGTCGCGAACAAGCCCCTCCCCTGCTCGGCGAGCACCGCGTCGACCGGTCCCTCCCAAGCAGGCGGCTCGAGCGATTCCAGCCACGCCTCGACGTCGCGAAACTCTCCCTCCCAGTCGCGGAACTTGTTCGGACCATTTTCCTTGACGAGGAGGAATTGCATCAGCATTCGATGCCCCTTGGGGGCGAAGCCGTCGGCGTAGATCCGCTTCCGCTTCGCATAGTTCCACCAGGCGGGGGCGTCCATGTCGTGGTGGGCGAGATCGAAGCGGGGCGTCTTCGACACGATCGAGAGGTCGGGGGCGCGGTGCTGCATCAGTGCCACGCCGAACATCACAGCATTTGTCGTGCCGTTGGTCGTGCCCAGTGGCATCAGCAGCCCGCCGAGATCCATGTGCCCCAACGCCTTCCCTTGGAGGAGCTTCACTTGCCGCACCTCCTCGGTGAGTGTCTCGAGCGCATAGCGCGTGTTCGGGGCGCCGGGGATGACGCGGCCGGCCACGGTGCCCTGATGGCAAGCTAGGCAGCTCATCGTCCACTTCCCCGCCCCGTCGACGACATACTGGAGCGACCGCGAGGGATCGAGCGGATGAGGGGAGAGGCCATAGCGGGCCATCGTCATCCGCCGCCGCTCCCCGACATCGGCCGCCTCGGCTTCCGATTTTGCCGGCTCCTCCCAGACCTTCCAAAGGGCGTCGAAGACTTCCTGATCGAAGTCGGCAGGGAGGTAGGCCCGGTGGAGGAGATGGTCGTAGCCGGCCGTGGCCGACGGCGGAGCCAGCGGCGTGTCGTTCGGCACAGCCTCTTGGGCCGACAAGGGCGCCGTCCCGGGGAAAGAGAAGAAGATCCCCAGGAGTGCCGCTGCAGACAGCCGCGCTATCGTGACGCCGAATCGACGTTCGTTTCCGGGTCTGTTCATGGCATACTCTGGGAATCTGCCCACATCAGGCTCCTCCGGAAATCGGGGGTGTCCCCTGCCCTTCCGGCCGCTGTTCCGACCGTCCCGTCAGTATACGCGGCTCCAACTAACGCATGAGCGGCTCCCCTTCCTCATAAGCGGCTCCCCCTCCGCGGCCTCCCGTCATGGTCACCGCCAACCCACTCCTGATCCCGGAATTGCGGGTCATGCTCGCCGAAGGGGATGCCGAAGGCCTGCGTGGCGTGGCCGAGGAGCTCCACCCGGCCAGCGTGGCGGAGTTTTCCGAGGGGCTCGAAGATGGGGAGCTGTGGCAGCTCCTCGATGCCCTGCCACTTGAGCGGCAGGGGGACATTTTCCCCTACTACCCACTCTCGCGGCAGGTCGACCTCGTCAAATCGGCCGATCGAAAGCACCTCGGGCCCCTGTTGGAATGGATGGCGGCCGACAATCGGGTCGAGCTCCTCAGGGAGCTCGATCCCGACCTCGTCGAGGAGATCCTCCCGCTGGTGGCGAAAGCGGAGCGGCACGACATCCGCATGCTCCTCTCCTGCCCGGAGAACTCGGCCGGGGCACTGATGACGACCGAGTATGCCTCGCTCCCCGCCGACATCACCGCCGGCGAGGCGGTGGCCCGGCTCCGTTTACAGGCCCCCAACAGCGAGTCGATCTACTACATCTATGTTCTCAAGGCCGACCGCCTCCTCGTTGGCTTCATCTCGCTCCGCGACCTGATCCTCGCCCGCCCGAATGCCCTCGTCGGCGACCTCATGCAGGACGACCCAATCAGCGTCCGCATCGAGGAGCCGAGCGACGAGGTGGTCCAAAAGCTCGCACGCTACGACTTCCTCGCCATCCCCGTCGTCGACGACCACAACCGGCTCGTCGGCATCGTCACCCACGACGACGTCCTCGATGCCGTCCGCCAGGATGCCACCGACGAGGCCCAACGAGCCGCGGCAATAGCCCCCCTCGGCGAGGGCTATCTCGAGGCGGCGCTGGTGTCGCTGACCTGGAAGCGGGGGGTGTGGCTGATGATCCTCTTCGGCACGGCAGCCGTGACGGCGATGGTGCTGGCGAAGTGGAAGCCGGCGCACGAATGGCTGATGTATTTCATCCCACTGGTCGTCGCCAGCGGCGGCAATTCCGGCAACCAGGCGGCTACCCTCGTGATCACGGCCCTCTCGACGGGCGACTGCAAGCTCGCCGACTGGAAGCGGATCCTCCGCCGCGAGTTCGCCGTCAGCCTGATGCTCGGCGTGCTCCTGGCCGTCCCCGGATTCCTCCTCGGCCTGGCCTACGCGCCTGATCCCCTCCAAGCGATGGTGATCCCGGCGACGGTCTTCTCCGTGGTGATGGTGGGGTCGCTGGTGGGCTGCGTGCTTCCGCTCATCTTTCGGTCGCTCGGACTCGACCCGGCCCTGATGAGCAATCCCTTCGTGTCGGCGATCGTCGACGTCGTGGGGATCTTGATCTACATGGCGGTGGCCACGGTCGTCCTCGCCTGACCGCCGCGGTTCACCCCAGCTTCCGATCGACCGCCTCGGCAACGCGCCGACAGAGGGCCATCATCTTTTCAAACGCCGGGATATCGAGCGTTTGCCCGCCGTCGCTGGCCGCCCGTTTCGGATCGGGATGGACCTCCACGATCAGGCCGTCGGCACCAGCCGCGATGCTCGCCGCCGCCATGCTCGTGACGAGATTCGCATGCCCCGTGCCATGGCTCGGATCGACCACCACCGGAAGGTGGGTGCGGGCTTGGAGCCAGGGGACGGTTGCCAGCGGGAGCGTGAAGCGGGTGTGGGATTCAAAGGTCCGGATCCCGCGCTCGCAGAGCATCACCCGCCTGTTGCCGCCATCGAGGATGTATTCCGCGGCGAGGAGCAATTCCTCGACCGTTGCCGACGGCCCGCGCTTGAGCAAGACCGCGACATCCGTCTTTCCGACCGCCTCGAGAAGGCGGTAGTTCTGCATGTTGCGGGCGCCAATCTGGAGGACATCGGCATACTTGGCCACCAGCGCCACATCCTCCGATGCCACCACCTCCGTGACCACCGCCAGCCCCGTCTCGGCCCGGGCCTCGGCGAGGAGCTCGAGCCCCTGCTCCTTCAAGCCCTGGAAGCTGTAGGGGCTTGTCCGCGGCTTGAAGGCCCCGCCCCGCAGCCCGGTGGCACCGGCTGCCTTGACGGCCTTTGCCGTGGCGATGATCTGCTCGCGGCTCTCCACCGAACAGGGGCCGGCGATGACGCCGACATGCCCCCCGCCAACGACAAGGGGCCCCGCCCTGACGATGGTCGGCTCGGGCTGGACCTCGCGGCTGGCCACCTTGTAGGGGGCGAGGATCGGCATCACCGCCGCGACGCCGGGGAGTGTCTCCAGGCCGGAGCCGACGATCTCGCGCTCGTCGCCGACGACGGCCACGACCGTCCGTTCGGTGCCGACGATCGTGTGCGGCTTGAGCTTCAATTCCTCGACGCGGGCGACGACCCGGTCGAGATCCTCGCGCGACGCCCCGGCCTGCATGACGATGATCATGGTGGTCTGCTATTCCTTCTCGGTTGTCGGGGCTTCCTGCCCGGGTGCCAGGGTGTCGCCGCGTTTGTCGACGGCGGCCCGGGTGGTGATTTCGATCCGCTCGCCGGCATCGGTCTTGCGGATCACGTAGACGAGCTTTCCGTCAGGGTTGGCCTGAGCGAGGATCGCCCGGAGGATCTCCGCCGCCGGCTTCTGCTTTTGGTCGAGGCCGAACGATTGGTTCTTCGTGATTCCCTCGAGCTGGAGGTCGCTCCCGAGGATCTCGATCTCGACGCCGATCTCGTCGGCGATCATCTGGATCGATTTTTCGAGCGTATCTTTCCCGAACACCAGCGAGATCGGCTTGGCGAGCGCCCCCTGCGCCCCGGCCGCCGCCTGCCCGGGGCCGGAGGCCGCTGCGGGCGGGGGGCCACCTGTCCGCGGCGTCTGCTCGAGCGCGAGCTCCGCTGCCAGCGCGAGATTGTGGGGGGCGTGCTCGGGGAGCCACGCATTGACAATCACCCCGCGGCCGTCGGCGCCGGCATGGACATGATCGGCCACCACGCCGAGCATCCGCGGGAGCCGCATGACGAGCTTCCGGCCGTAGGGATGGGGATCGAGGGCGTTGCAGTATTCCTCCGTCCGCTCGGCCATCGTCGCCACGTTCGCCGAGAGATGCTGCGCGAGTTGCCGCGGCGAGATGCTGGCAGGGGGAACGGCATTGAGCTCGAGGTAGCAATCAGGGCCGAAATGGAGGCTCAGGGCCGCGGCCCGGATCGAATCGCCGAAGAACCAGGCCAACGGTTCGACGAGCTTCGCCAGCGGGCCGGCGAGAACGGGGCGGCCGTCATGGAGGAGGTAATCGGGCGAACCGAAGAGCGTCAGGTGGCGGGAGCCGTCGAGCATACCGACAAGCTCCTCGAGGTCGCGGGGGAGGCTCGCCTCGATCGTGTCGCCGCCAGCGCCTGTCGTGTCGCCTGCGGCCACCTGCCGGTGCGCCTGCATCGTCTGGCGGACGAGCTCCTCCGGGCCGAGAACGAGCACATGGCCGTCGGCGTCGGAGGGGAGCCAGAAGGAAATGCTGCCGCCACGGTGGAGCATCTCGCCCTCGACTTCCTCGGGCGTCGTCGCCCCCCAGGCCTTTCGGCGGGCGTCGCCATCGACAGCCACCGGAAGCGGATCGCTGCCACGGAGCATCACGCCACCGATGACTTCGTCGGGGCCCCCCGCCTGCCAGCCGGCCTGGAGCTCGGCGATCCCTTCGGTGGGGCAGGCTGCCAGCCGGGCGAGCGATTCCAGCGCCGCGGCGGCCCGCGGCCCGAGCGAGCGGATGAACCGCGCCCCTTCCGTTGTCGCCAAGCCCTCGGCCGGGCGGGCAAGGAGGACCAGCTGCGACCCCGGCGGAAGATACGCCAGCCGCGGCGGCTGGCCGGCGGGTTGTGGCCTTTCCCAGGGGACATCAATGGCGTCGCTGTCGACGAGCGTTGTGATCGAGACGGCCTTCGGCCGCGGGCCGGCGGTGGCTTGGCCGGCGTCGGCTTGACCGGCGGCGGCTTGGCCGGCGTCGGCTTGACCGGCGGCGGCTTGACCGGCGGCGGCCAGAGCGCCGGTCGTGTCGCCTTCGGCCGGCGTGGCAGCGGCGCCCTGCTCCTGCCCATCCGGGGCTGCGTCGGGCGCGGGGGCCTGTGGAGGCGTGGGCTTCGTGGCCGGTCGGAGGAGGAGCACGGCGGCTACGATCGTGCCCCCCAGGAATCCGAGGCACCCGAGGGCCGGCAGGAGCCAACGCGGGCGCGAAGGCTTCGGTTTCGACCGTCCGGCTGGCGCTGTCGTGTCGACCAGCGCGATCGTCGCGGGGGCGTCGTTGGCGGGGGGCGATTCGGCCGGACCGGAGCCGGGCGTGATCATCTCGCGCGGCTCGGGGAGTGTGCCCGACACCGGCGGCTGGCCGAGGCAGGCGGCGATCGCGTCGGCCGCCTCGGCAGCGGTCGGATACCGGTCGGCGGGGCTCGGGGCGGTGAGGTAGGCGACGAGCGTCGCCACCTCGACAGGGACCTTGGCGGCTGGAAGGGGCGCCGGCCCTTGGCCGGCGGCGACTTGGGAGAGCGTCTTTTGCGGGTCTCCTTGCCAGCATGGAGGAGTGCCGGAAAGGAGGGCATGGAACAGGCATCCCAGCGCGTAGACATCGGCCGAGGTGGTGGAGATCCGTCCGCTCTTGAGAAGCTCCGGGGCGAGAAAAGAGGCCCGCGTGCCGAGTTTGGCCACCGCTTCGGGCGTGTCGATCTCCGGCCTCGCCGGCACGACATGGGGGTCGGAAACGAGCGGAAATTGGAGGAGCCGGATCGGGCCCTCGGTCTCCTTCGAGCCGGTCTCGGGGGGCTCGCGGCGGACGCTGTCGAGGGAGATGGCGCCGTGGACGAGTCCGAGCCGGTGGAGCTCCGCCACGGCCCGGGCGACGGCGAGCACGATCGAGCCC
>SIAG01000089.1 GCA_009691925.1 Planctomycetaceae bacterium | reverse complement strand
CGGCAGCCCCCGCCTACAACCTGCGGACGACCGACTTTGGGGGGCAGGGGCTGAATCTGGGATTTGAATACCAGTTTTGACGCCGGGGCCGATTCGCTACTGGGCGCGGACCCAGTTCATCGTCTTGGAAAAGACACCACTTCCGGCAACCATGTCGAACCCGGCCGGGGTCATGCGGATCGTCATCGGCATGAACTTCCCCTGCTTGATGGCAAACACCTCGCCGTGCCAGACCCCCATCGCCGGATCGAAGGCGAGGCCGCGGATCAACTCCCGGTTGATCATCTGCGGATCGGGCGCCTTGACGATCGCGCCGAGATACTGGCCGTTATTGGCGAAGATCCGCACCGTCAGGTCCTGATCGTTCGGCCGCCAATCACCGACGACTGCGTCGCCGGCCCCCTGCTGCACTGGCGGGGCCGCCACGGCCGGCGTGGCCGAGACAACTCCGGCGGCAAGCATCCCGGCAGCGATCCCGACCGAAGCGATGATCCTGACGAAACTTAAGCGCTGCATGGGCGCGGGTCCTTGGCTGGAGTGGGGGGGATGACGGAAAGAGAAGTAGGGAAGTTCCCGGCACGGCGGCAACTCCACTTTCTTTGCCCCCCCGTCAGCCCCCGTCACTCCGGCCGGCGGGTCGCGAGCGCCGCCAGGAGCGCGGGGGCCGCCGCGAGGAGGGGCGATCCGGCCAGATAGTCCCCGGCCCGGTCGACCTTGCCGCGAGCCCGGAGTGTCGCCCAGACATGCAACTCAAAGTGGAGCCGGAGCCGCTCAGCGGCGGCGGATTCTCCGAGCAATCCTAGGATCGCCCCACAGGCCTCGGCGGTCGCAAGCTGCCCCGGCGCGGGGGCCTCGCGGATCCAGAAGCGCCCCGCCACGCCCGCGGGGAGGCGGACGACGCGGAGCGCTGCGCTCCCCTCCCGGCCGGCCGCGCCCGCCGCGGCGTTGATGAGCCGGAGCATTTCGCCCGCCTCGCGCCAGTTGCCATCGAGGAGCACCACCTGCCTCGGCTGTGCGCTGGGAGCGGGGGGGCACTCATCGGCGATCGAGTCCCCTTGGGGATGGAGCACCCAGCAGACGTGGTCCGGCCGCAGCAGCGCTGCCGGCAGCGCGGGGGCCTGACGGCAGTGCGGATCGGGGCGGTGGACATGGAGCCGCGCGCCACGGATCGAGCGGGCCAAAAGCGCCCCGGTGCTCGACGGCCGCCACTGCTCGCGGCGGTGGATGAGGATGTCGACGGCCACACCAGTGTCGACCTTCGGCAACGCCCCGCAGACGCACCACCGCGGCGGCAGTCGGCATCCCTCGCAACGCTTTGCCCCAGCGAGAACGACGCTCCGTGCCATGCCGGCTCCTCGATCCTTCGCAGGGGGCGTCGATCGGGGAGAGAGAAAAACGGCCGCCGACGGCACACCAGACACTCCGATTGTCAGGGCAGAATGAAGCCGGATGTGCCGCCGACGGGCGTAGATCGGCAGAGGAGAAAAGTTGGCGGGAGGGTGGAAAGGTGAGATGACCGGCGGGCAAGCAAAAAACGCGGAAGAACGGCAGGCAATCGACGTTCTCCCCGGAAGAACGAATGTCGACGTCGAGGAGAGAGGAAAAGCGTGGTGCGGAATCAAAGAAGCTCGACGACGATATCTCACTGAATTCGGCAGGTTTCGTCCAGAGCACAAAAATTGGTCGTCTGCGCTTTTGCTTCGCGCCGCTCGTCACACCCCACCCGAGCGCACGGAGGTCAAGACATTTCCCCGGGCGATTCAACGCGAAGGTATGCTTTTTCCATGCTCACCTCTACCACACCGTTGGCACGAATCTCACACCGCCCCTCCCTCGCTGCGGTGGCTTTTCCCTTGCTCATCGCGGCATCGCTGTCGGCGTCGACGACCAGCGGCCGCGCCGACGACGCGCCGGCGACTGCGACTGCCCCGGCTGCCGCGCCGAGCCCGGGCCACTCCCTCCATGGCGAGAGCTTCTCCGAGGGGCCGCGGCGCCGGCTCCCCCTCACGCCGGGCTGCGGTGTTGTCCGCTTACCCATTACGACCACGTCGCCAGAGGCCCAGGCCTATTTCGAGCAGGGGGTCGGACAGCTCCACGGCTTTTGGTACTGGGAGGCGGAGCGGTCGTTCCGCACGGTCCTCCAGATCGACCCGGCCTGCGTCATGGCCCACTGGGGGATGGCGATGGCGAACATCCAGAACGAGGCCCGGGCCCGGCAGATCATCGCCCGCGCCACCGGGCCGGCGTTCGACGCCGCCACGCCGCGCGAGAAGGGCTGGATCGAGGCCGCGCGGAAGCTCTTCGCCGAGAAGAAGGACGACGCCGAGCGGAAGGCGCATGCCGCGGAGTTTCTCGCGGCGGTTGAGAAGATCGCCCTCGACCATCCCGACGATCTCGAGGCCCGGGCGTTCCTCGTCGCCTTTTCCTGGTGGAACAAGAGCCGCGTGGGGCTGGCGGTGACCAGCCCGCTGGCGATCGACGCTCTCGCCCTCCAGGTGCTCGCCAAGACGCCGCTCCATCCGATCCACCACTATCTCATTCACTTGTGGGACGGCTCGCGCCCCGCCGAGGCCCTCCGTTCGGCGGCCCAGTGCGGTCAGTCGGCCCCCGGCATCGCCCACATGTGGCACATGCCGGGGCACACCTACTCCGAACTGAAGCGTTGGCAGGATGCGGCCTGGCAGCAGGAGGCGGCGGCCCGCGTCGACCATGCCCAGATGCTCCGCGCCCATCTCTACCCCGATCAGATCCACAACTTCGCCCACAACAGCGAGTGGCTTATCCGCACGCTCAACCATGTCGGCCGGGCTCGCGAGGGGCTGGCGATCGCCGCGAATCTCGTGGCGCTGCCGCGGATCCCGCGCTCGAAGGAAGTGAAGCCCGATCCGGCCCAGATCTTCGACGAGAACGGCAGCGCCTGGCAGTATGGCCGCGACCGGCTCTTCGAGACGATTCTGATGTGGGAGCTGTGGGACGTGGCTGCCTGCCTCGCCGACACCCCCTACCTCGAGCCGGGGCGCGAGTTCGACGACCAATGGCGGCGCGAGCAACTCCTCGCCCTGGCCGGCTACGGCCGCGGGGACCGCGACGCCGGGGGAGCGGCGCTCGGGCGGCTGGCGGCGATCGAAGCCCGGCTTCGGACCGAGCGGACCGACGCTGCCGCCACGGCCGAGACAGCCGCGCGCGGGAAAAACCAGTCGGCAGCCGAGATCTCCAAGGCGATGGCCGACGCAATGCAGCCAATCTCGGAGAAGATCGAGTCGCTGCGGCGACCGCTGGCCGAGCTCCGTCTGCGGGATCACCTCGCCCACGGCCGCACCGAGGAGGCTAAGGCACTCCTCCCCGAGGTCGGCGAGCTCGACAAACGCCGCCTGGCGCCGCTCCATCTCGCGCTCGGCGATCCCGCCAAAGCCTGCGAGCTCGCCAAGGGGCTCGCCGACAGTGAGCCGCAGCAACTCGCCCCCCGCGCGCTTCAGGCCTGGATGGAGTGGAGCGCCGGCCGCCGTGACGAGGCGCTGGCCACTTTCCAGGAAGTCCGGAAGCTCGCCGGCCACGCCGACCCCGATCTGCCGGCGCTGCGGCGCCTCGCGGGAGTAGCCGAGGCGGCCGGCGTCTCCGGCGATTGGCGCGTCCCCGCCCCCGCGGCCACGGATACCGGCGTGCGCCTCGATCTGGCCACGCTCGGGCCCGCGCAGTGGCAGGCGTGGCAGGCGGGGGAATGGAGCGCTGTTAGCAGCGCGGGGGAGCCGGTGTCGGCCGCGACGCTCCGCGGTCGGCCGCATGTCCTGATCCTCACCCTCGGCAAGGCCTGCACCCACTGCAATGAGCAGGTGAAGGCGTTCGTCGCGAAGGCGGCCGAGTTTGAGATGGCAGGGCTGCCGGTCGTGATCGTGAGTACCGACTCCCCGACCGACATCCGCGAGTCCGGCCAGACGCTCCCCTTCCCGGTTCATTCGGCCACCGACGGAGCGGCTTTCCGCGCCCTCGACGCCTGGGATGATTTCGAGGGAAAGCCGCTCCACGCCACCTGCTTCGTTGCTGCCGACGGGAGGATGCGCTGGCAGCATGTCGGCTACGAGCCGTTCATGCTCCCCGACTTCCTCCTCGAGGAGACGCGCCGGCTCCTGACGATCCCCGAAAGCCCGGAGTGCCTGCTGCGGCGGTGAGCCGACGGCTACGTGATCGAGCCGTTGCTGTCGCCGTCGACCCCGTCCTCGTCGACCCCGTCCTCGTCGACCCCGTCCTCGTCCCCGTCCTCGTCGTCGAACTCCTCGTCGTCATCCCACGGCCAGAAGAACATCTGCACCTGACGGAGTACGATCGAGTCCTCGCCATCCTCCCCCGCCTCCTCGTATTCGACCTGGAAGAGGATGCCGTCATAGCTCTGGAGATCAGCCAGCGGCACCTCGGTGAGGAGGACGGTCTTCTCGTCGATCCGCTCCGCGGTGACGAAGCCCCAAGCGCTCAATTCCCCCTGAACCTCGACATTTACGGCATCGTCGAAGGCGTCAGAATCGCCCTGGATATGGAAGTGGGGCATCGACGTTGAATCCTCGTGAATGGTGGGGAGTGGCGGGGACCGCGGGCCAGAGCATACAGCGCCGGCGAGCGACGCCAACGGCGCGCCGCGGCGCCGGGGCCATTCCCACCTTAGCTGCCCGCCTCACAGCGCCAGGCTGGCATAGGCCAGGAGCGACGCGACGCCGATGACGGCCGCTTCGACGGCGATTTTCCCCCGGCTGATCGGCAGCGTCCCGACGACCACCGCCAGGATCAGCGCGGCCACGGCGAGCTCCACCGCGAGCACCCTGGGGCTGGCCTGCTGGGAAACGCGGATGGCGAGGAACAGCACCACCATCAGCCCCCCGGCCGTCATCCCCTGCCAGGTGCTCCGCGCTCCCAGGCGGAACGCGAGGAGGCTCGCCAGATAGATCGTGAAGGGGAAGAAAAGCTCCCGGTTCCCGGTCGCCCGGAAGAGAACCAGCCACACCAGCCCCGGCACGACCATCGCCAGCGACGCTGGCCGGAAGTCGGCGACGGCCAAGGCGCCGATCGCCGCTCCACCGATCGCCGTCCACGGCCAACCCCCCACTTCCTGCACGGCCGCGAGGAAGAGGATCTCCACGACGAGAAAGGTAGCCGTTGCGGCGCGCGTCATCGGGTCGCCTGCCTCCGGGGGCCACGTTGCAAGGGAGGCCTGCGGGGCGCACCGCCCCCTTGCCTCGACGGCCCAACGGCGGCCGCCCGCCACGAGCGCGTCACTTCGTCTGGAACCATCCGCTCGCGGCCGTCGAGGTGGCGAGATCCACGCCGTTGTTCTCGAGGACGTTGTCGCTGATCTTCGTCCCCGCCGACGGCCCCGTCGCAAACACAGCGTACCCGCGGTTACTTGCGATCCGGTTGTTCTTCACCGCCAGCCCCTGGACCGACTCGAGCATGACGCCGTTGGCCCCGAGGTGGATCGTATTGAGGAGAACCGTCGATCCGCTGCAATTCCCCCTGGCATTCAGGCCCCGTCCCTCGGCGCCGATGACGTCGTTCGACTGCACCCACACGCCCCGGGCGGCTTGGAGATCGATGGCGTTGATGGTGTTGCGGATGATCGTCCACTTGATCGCCGTCCCGGTGAGGAGGCCGGTGAGACCGATGGCGCTTTGCGTCCCATAAACACCGTTGGCAAGTGACGGGGAACCGCCACCGACGAGGAGACCGCTGGCCGACGTCACGTAAATCCCCCACGCCGACCGGCCGCCGCCAGGGAGCGATCCCTCGATCGTGTTCGACTGGATCGTCGTCCCGGCGCTGTTCCCCGAAGCGAGAATCCCCTGAAAGCGGTCGCGGAAGAACAAGTTGCCGTTGACGGAGAGGTAGTGGGCGTCTGAGATCCGCAGCCCGATCGTGTTGTCGGAGATCGAATTGGCGGTGATCCGCGTCCCGGTGAGATTACCGGTGGCGGCGACGCCGACGGACGTGCGGCCGGGCACGTACACGCCGGAGGCATCGAGCCCGGCAGCGATCGTGTTACCTGCCCCCGGGCTCCCGAGCGAGAGCCCGCGGGCCCGCTCGAGCGTCACGCCGAGCCTCGTGTCGGTGATCACATTGCCCGTGATGACGGTGCCCGTCTGGTTGCCATCGGCGCGGAGCCCGTACAGCGAACTCGAGCCGATGCCGTTGGCGGCCACGACGAGATTCTGGGAAGCGATGAGATTGATGCCGGCGACATTCGACGTGACGCTGTTGGAGCGGATCGCGGAGCCGGTCATGTTGCCGGTGGCGACAATCCCGGTCGAGGTCCCAGTGATCACGTTTCCGGAGGTCGGCGTTCCGAACGACAGCCCCGTCGCGCCCGAAAGGTGGGCACCGAACGCCCCCTTCCCTCCCCCGTCGACACGGTTGCCGCTGATCGTCGTGGCCGGCATCGCCCCGCTGGCCTGGATCCCGGCCACGGCGTTCTTCGAGAGGGTGAATCCGGCGATCCGCGAGTCGTGCGTGGGGCCGACGACGATCCCACTCCCGGCCGTATTGACGACCTTGCTGCCAGGGAGCTGCAGGTCGATGCCGTTGACGCCGGGAGCGAACACGATCCCACTGGCGCGCGCCCCTGCCGCCGATCCGTCGATCGACAGCGGCGCCGCGGCCGTCACAGCGCCGGCGCTGTTGACCCGCAGCGAGGCTAGCGGCGCCGTGCCGCCGACGGCCTGCGCGAACTGGATCGGGCCGTTGCCGGCGGCGAGCGTGAGATTCTTCGCCCCGTCAACCGTCCCCTCGAAGCTGATCCCCGCGGCGGTGAGTGTCGGCGTGACCGCCTCGGCCCCCTCACCAAGGACGACCGGGCCGGTGTAGGTCTGCGTGCCCCCGGTCTTCACCGGCGCCCGGAGCACGATTTTCGACCCGATCATCTGGAGGTGGGGATTGGCCAGCGAGATCGTGCCACCGTTGGCCATTGTCTCCTGCTGGATGACCGGGAGGAGATCCGCCCGGCCGATGATCACCTTGCTCGCGGCGATCCGCGTCAGCTGACTATTGGCGGTGCCGCCGAGGCGGATCACCTGATCGGCATCGATGTTCCTCACCGTGACGGTCATCGTCGTCGCCACCATCCCGCCAGCCAGATCGAATCCGAAGGCGTCGCCGGTGAAGGTGATCGGGCCGGAGGAGCTGGTCACCGTCGCCCCCTTCACCGAGAGCCCGGGGGAGGTGACCAACGGGGCCGCCGCCTGGGGGTTGCCACTCCCGCCGCGGCCGGTGATCGAGATCGGCCCCTCGTCCGACTGGACGGCGGCGGTCGAGGTCAGCGACACGCCGGTGTTGTCTTTCGCGGTGCTGCTGGAGCTCCCGCCGCCGGTGCCGTTGAGCGTGATCGCCCCCTCGTTCCCGGCGCCGGTGGCCGTGGCCGAGGTGACCCGCCCCTGGAGAAGGATTCCGTTGGCGCTGATGTTTCCGCCCCCCCCGGTGCCGGTGAGGGTCACCGCGCCGCCCGACGAACCGCCGCTCGAGCCCCTGTCGATGAGGATCCCCTGGTTCGACGGGCCGGTCGAGGCGCCGCCGAAGCCGGTGATCGAGAGCGTGCCCAGCTTGGTGCCGTCGTTGCCGGCCATGATGGTGGCGTTGCTGACCAAGGCCACGCCGCGCTGATAGCCGCCGGAGTTGTCGCCGCCGCGGCCTGAGAGCCGGATCGAGCCCCCTGATGTCGTGATCGTCGAGCCGTTGACGATCAGGCCGGTGAACGGCCCCGGCACCTGGCTGCCGGGGTCGGCATCGAGGGTCATGTCGCCGGTCTCCGAGGAGAGCGTCGACCCCTCGACGGAGATGTTCGACGACGCGGCAGTGAGCGTCGAGGCACCGGCAAAGGCGGTGGGCCCCGAGACCTTCACCAGCGGCACCCACACTCCCGTAGACCGGGTCATGAGGACGTCGAAGTGGTCGACGTAGGTGCCGGTGCTGGTGATGAAGTTGACGGAGGTGTTGTTGAGCGAATTGGTGATCGCCACCCGCTCGATGTCGAGAGGGGTGGTGACGGTGAGGGTGCCGAGCGCGTTGCCGGAGAGGCCGTTGATGTCGGTTCCCTTGAAGGTGTCGGCGGAGACCAGCGAGAAGACGTAATTGCCGCTCCCCGAGCTCGACACGCGCATCTCCCCCTCGCTGTCGAGGTTGATCGCCAGGGCCTTCGTCGGCCCGTCGTAGCTGAAGGCGGCGAGGATCCGCCGGTCCTCGAGCGCCTCAAGAGCCAGGCGGAGCGGGCGGAGGGAGCGCGACGGACGGGCGGATGAAGTCATGACGGGATTCCCTGGATCGATGGGGTCGGGAGCCGGGTTATCGCAAAAAAGCGCCGCGGGCGGAGCCCCAGTTGGGCGGCTCCGGCGGGGGAAAAAATCGCCCCAGCCCCCCAAGCAAGGAGGGCGACACTGATTACGGGGTCGTCCAAGCGACGCCCGAGCGGTAGGCCTCGAGGTGCGTCTCCAGATCGCCCAGAATCGCCTCCTTCAACGCCAGACCGATCGCCTCCTCGAGCCGGGCTACGGCGGCGGCGAAGTCGCCGGCGCGGGCGAGCGCCGCTGCCAACGTGTCGAGTGACGCTGAGCGCTTCTCGGGATCCTCGCCGGCCAGCGCTACCGCCTCCTCCGCCAGGGTCCGCGCCCGGGTGGGATCGCTCCCCTCGGGCACCGTGGCGAGGTACCAGGCGAGGGCATTGACGACGTCCCAGCGGCCGAAGCCAGGCACCTGCGGCGCGTTGGCGGTGCCGTACATCGCTTCCAGACGCACAAGGATCGGGATGCAGTCGGCCGCACGCCCGGCGTCGATGCATTCGCTGTGGAGATCCCACAGAATCGGGGCGAGCTCCTCGGCTGGCATCCCGGGCACCGCGGCATAGGCCTCGGCCGCAGCGATGCGTTTTCCATTCGCCTCAAGCTCCTCGGCCCGCTTCCGCGCGGCAACGGCAGCGTTTCCGGGGGGCAGCGGCGGCGTCAGCTCCGGCGTTGGCGCCGGCTTTCCAACCGCACCGACCGGGGCGGGCCGGCCGCGGAGCCATCCCGGGGCAAACATGGCCAGGAGGATCACCGCCCCCAAGGCGACCGGCAGGGCCCAGAGCCACAGCGGCCGCGCCGCGGCGCTTGCCGTTGGGGCCGGCTCCGCGGCGAGCGCTGCCCCCGTTGCCTCGAGCGGGCCGACGGCGAGGGCGAGAGCGCGGATGAAGGCCGAGCAGCTCGGCCAGCGTTTGGCTGGATCACGGTCGAGCGCGCGCTCGAGGACCTGCCTTTCGGCGGCGCAGACGGCGTCGAGGTCGAGGTGACCGGAGAGCTTTTCATTGAGCACCCCAACGACGGTCGTGTCGCGGTTGGGGAGACGTCCTGTGCGGAGCTCGTGGTAGGAGATCGCCAGCGAATACTGGTCGGTCGTCGGCGCGGGATCGTAGGGCGCCGTGACCATCTCCGGCGGGGCGTAGGCGAGGCTCGCCATGTTGTTCGAGGTCGCCCGCACCTCCCCCTGGGTCCGGGCCAGGCCGAAGTCGCACACCTGCACGACGTCGCCGACAAGGAGGATGTTCTGGGGCTTGATGTCGCAGTGCTGGACGGCGGCGGCCCCTCCGGTCGCGGTCCGGGCCCCGGCGTTGAAATGATCGAGGGCCAGCGCCGCCTGGCGCATCCAGTCGAGGAGCTGTTCCGGGGGGAGGCCCGTCGCGCCGGCCCGAACGCTGGCCTGGAGACGGTCGTAGAGGGTGCCATCCCCGAGCCCCATCGCGACGATCAGCTCGAGGGGGGCCTGCTGCGCGGATTCCGCCCCTGCCGCGCCATGATTTCCCAGGATCCGTCGCCCCGCTTCGGCCACGTCGGCCTCGCCCAGGCAGGTGCCGTCGCTCGCTTTCAACCACACCCCGAAGACCGGCACCATGTGCGCGTGGCGGATGTTCTTCACCGTCTGGAGGGCCCGGTACTCCCGCGTCCCTTCGCGCCGGCCGACGTTGACGAGCACCTTGATCGCGACGCTCATTCCCCCAGGAGCGTCGGCCTGCCAGACCTCGCCGAACCCTCCCCGGCCGAGAAGCTTCACGAGCCGGTAACCGGGGAGGATCGGATCCCCGATGGCATAGGGGAACGTGACGGGGCGCGACGCGCGGTCGATGGCTACGGTCTGGTCGGTCAGGGGGGCGGTCGACGCCGAGGCCAGGCCGACATCGGGCACCCGTCGGGTCTGCTGATCCTCACTCCCTGTCACGGTCCCGTCTCCTTGACTCCGAGCGGGCTGGAACCGTTGGCCACCGCGCCTCCGCCCGCCAACGGGAGCGTGACATAGGGGATGAGCCCCTCCGGCGAGAGCGTCGGATGCTGGCCGCTGTGTTCCGCGGCGACGCCGCGCACCCCGACCGCGGCCTGCGTCAGCCTGGGTACCTCGGCGGTAACGTAATCGACGAGCTCGTCGAAGGTCACGACGGTCTCGCCCGGATCCTCGACCTCGTCCTCGAGATTCGAGCGCTCGGCGGCCCCCCCAAGCGCGGCAAGGAGGACCGTGGTGAAAGCCCCGTGCCCCCAGTTCTCCGATTCCTGGCTCGGCTCGTTCTCCCCCGACGCGGCGACGACAAGGAACATGTGATCGCGGAAGTCGCGCGACGAGGCCGCCCGCCGCGCCGGTCCCAGGGCGCCGGAGTGGCAGGTGTCGACGATCGCCACCTTCCGGCAGCCGAGATCGGCCAGCGTCCGGAAGTCTTCCCAGCTGACCGTCCCCTCCCGGGCCCCCAGCAGCCCATCCTGCTCGTCGACAAGTGCGTCGTGACAGAGAAAGTGGTAGGTCCGAGCGGGGCCGTCGTCCACCAGGCCGTGACCGGCCAGAAAGATGACCACGAGATCATCCGGCCCCGCCTCGCCCCCCACCTCCGCGACGAGTTTCTTGATCTCGGTGCGCCAGCCGTCGGCCGTCGCCTCGGCGTCTTTCAAGATCACCGAAATCCCCGGATCGTAGAGCTGACGGCTGGCGTGGAACAGGCTTTCCCGGAAGGCGCTTGCGTCTGCGACGGCGAACTCCAGATCCCCCAGCCCGGAGCCGCTCATCCGTTCGGTGTGGAGGTAGTGGTCGATACCGCAGGCGAGAAGATGAAGCCGCGGTCGCCGCGCCGGCTCCGCCCGCTCCCCGGCGGCCACGACGATCTCTGCCGCGCCACTCACCCCCGCGCCGGTCGTGGCCGTGACCTGGAGAAGGTGCCTTGGCTCGCGCGGCAGGGAGAGATTCCAGGCGAAGCGCTGCCAGCCCGGCGCGGTGGGGCTGTCGACGTGCTCGTCAGGCGCTACGGCGTCTCCGGCGACCCCGGTGGCATAGGCCCGGACCTCCTCCAACTCGCTCCCCTCGGCCACCTCGATCTCCGCCACGAGGCGCACCGTCTCGCCGGGCACCAGCTCCCCGGGAAGGGGCGCGACGATCCGCACCTGCGGCGCCGCTTCGATGAGTCGGGGGAGCACTTCCGAGGTATCCTCCGGCTCGCCCCGCGCCGCGGCCCGGAGGGCAGCATCGAGGCTCCCGGCGTCGAGCAGCCGCATCATCACATCGGGGCGTTCGAGCCGGCGCCGGAACCGAGCCGCCGGGAAAAACCGGGGGAGGAGCTCGAGGCCGCGGTTGACATGCCAGCCGAAGAGGGAATCGCCGTTGGCACTGGCGGCGTAATATCCGGCCGGCGTGAAAAACGCCCATTCGCGGTTGGCGGCGACATGGATCGCGGCGACGTTCTCCCAGGCGGGGAGTCGGTTGAATGAGTGTTCTTTTCCGGCGCGCGAGAGGGTGAAGGCGATCTGGTCCGACCACCCACACTCCGTCAGA
>SIAG01000088.1 GCA_009691925.1 Planctomycetaceae bacterium | reverse complement strand
GCTCAGATCGTTGGCGGACCCAACCATCAGTTTCTCGCTAATCTGCCGTTCTATGCCACGCCTCTGATCAAGGGCCTCGCGGCGGGCGCGTGTTCTTTGATCGGCTACTACCTTGCAGGCTGGGCATGGCGCAGACCACAGGCCGAACCAGTCGCTGGATCAGGCGGCGGACAGAATCCAGCGGAGTGGTGAGCCCATGGTCCGCCGCTGATCGGCTTCCCCGTTCGGCTAGGAGGACTCAACCATGGTAGCGCGTTCGATGTTCTGGGTGGCGCTAACTGCATGTGTTTTGGTCGTTGGCCTCTTGTCGGGAGATGAGCCAGCGAAGCCGGGCGTCGCCGCCGAGCAGTTGGTGGGTGAGTGGAAGCAACTCGTCACGTTGCACAAGAAAGATGACACGCTCATGGTCATGACCATTCGGCGCAATGGCGTCTGCAGATTGGACGCGCTCGACCGGGCTAGCCGTGAGCAGCCGCAAGGTCCGGACGTACGGCTCCCCGGGGTCGGTACGTGGAAGATGGACGGACAGGAATTGGTCATCACCTGGGAAAAGTGGAGCCCGGCGTATCAGCGGCCGATCGAGCAGGTGGACCGTTACCAGATTGAGAAGGCAACAGAGACTGAACTGGTATGGCGGCTAATCGGCGTGGACGAGCCACTTGAGCAGGTGGAGCTAACAAGATGGGTTCGGTTCGAGGGCTGGTGGCTGGCGAAGGGCTTGCTGCAGTTGCAAGGCGTAGCCGAACCAAGCGATGGAGCAGAATCGCGATAGCGTCCAGCGGAGTTGAGAATCCAAGATCGCGATCTACTCATCGCGGCCGTTCGCCTACAAGGAGAAACCGCTATGCCAAGGCACATTTCTGAAGAGCGCAAGACCGCGTACTACGTCGGGATGGGCCTTCAGATATTGGGCGGACTCTTGTTTGCGTCCACGTTTGTCACGTCCTTGATCCACTTCGGTGATTTCACTGACTTTGAGAGCCGCGCCAAATCCGACGGATTTCGAGCATTCGGTGGTATGGCTCTGTTGATCATTGGCGGCATCATTCGCGGGATTGGTGCGAAGGGCTTGGCTGGTTCAGGCGTGCTACTTGATCCCGAAAGGGCTCGTGACGAACTCGAACCATACAGTCGGATGGCGGGTGGAATGGTCAAGGATGCAATTGAGGAAGCAAAGATCGGCCTCGGCGGTGAAGCCGCAAAGGTGATCATGGTAAAATGCCGTTCGTGTGGCGGGCTGAGCCTGGAATCTGCGAAGTTTTGCCAGGAATGCGGTACAAAGCTGTAGGCGAACCAAGCCACGCGCCGGAGTGGCGGTA
This sequence comes from Planctomycetaceae bacterium, assembly GCA_009691925.1. Classification (GTDB taxonomy): domain Bacteria; phylum Planctomycetota; class Planctomycetia; order Pirellulales; family UBA1268; genus QWOP01. The sequence continues at coordinate 10,496 of SIAG01000088.1, read as the reverse complement.
GCCAGCGTTTTCTGAAATCAGAGTCAACTTCCGCCACCCGGTGATGGCGGTCGTTCGTCGTTGGAGGGCGTCTCGAGTGGAGAACCTATGGCAGCGTCTCATCGATCTTTGGCGGGGCGACGGGCTCACTATCCGTCCCCCGGCCCGAGCCGAGACCATCCAGGCGTTCGAGTCCAGGTACGGTGTTGTCCTGTCGGACGACTTGCGGGCGTACTTTCTGAGCGCGGATGGGATGGAGGACGTCCTCGACCCCGGATTGAACCGCTTTTGGCCGCTCCGCATGGTAAAGCCGGTTGAGGAGGAACTGTCGGAGCAGCACAAGGACCGGCTCGCGTATCCCGGATGCTTCGTGTTCGCCGATCACTGTATCTGGTGCTTCGCGTGGGCAGTGAGGTTGGGCAAGGAGTCGGCGGCCTTGTCCGGCCCGGTGTTCAAGGTCACAGCCAGCGAGGTTCCGGGGCAGCAGATCGCCTCGTCCTTCACGGCATTTGTGGAGATGTATCTGGCGGATCAGTACAGCGTTCTGTGATTGGAAGCGCAGACGCCGAACCATCCGCTGCGGCAGACCGCGGGGGCAGGTAGGCATGCTGGAGTTCGTGGCTCACTCGGCCCCCATCGCTGCTGAGATCGACCGTTCGGCGATAGAATACAGCTATGCAAACCGTCTATATCGAGACGTCCGTTGTCAGCTTCCTTCGCGAGAACTTCTCGGCTTCACCAGAGTCGGTAGAGCGTCAGCTGCTGACCCGGAAGTGGTGGAGCATCTACCGCCATCGGTACGAACTCGTGACGTCGCAGTATGTCGTTGACGAGGCTCGCGTCGGCCAAACGGACCGCGCTCAAGAGCGGCTTGGTTATCTGGCCGAAGTACCGCTTGTGTCGCTCAGCGATGAGGTCGATGCGTTGGCTGCCGAAATCATGACCCGGGCGATACTGCCGAAGGATGCGCTCGTTGATGCCCTCCACATTGCCTCGGCCGCAGTGAGCCGCGTAGACTACCGCCTAACGTGGAACTGTTCGCACATAGCAAACCCCATGATCCTGCCTCGCGTGTTTCGCACCCTGGATGATTTCGCCCTCCCTTTTCCAGTGATATGCACACCAAAGGACATGCTTGAGGAGTACGGCGATGCCTCAGCGACTTGATCCGATTATCGAAGAGCTTCACGACGTTCGCCGTGAGATCGCCAAGCGATTCGAAGGCGATATCCATCGAATTTCGAAGGATGCCAGGCAGCGGCAGGCTCAAGAGGGCCGTCCCTTATGGCACCCGAAAGCGGCGAACCAAGCCTTGCAGCAGACTCGCGACGGCGTCCAGCAGCATGGATAGCCGATTGGCTGCGAGCCTTTGATCGGCAGCGTTCGGCGACGGAGATGCTCGGAGTCATGGAGCTTCGGCCAGAACTGGTGCCGCCTGTCTTCGCTGTCCGTGGAAGAAGTCATCCCTGACCTTTTTCCACCCCGGACATCCCCGAAACAGCGAAGGTTTTTCGGGGATGTCGACCGCCGCATCCAGCGGCGGGGCACTTGATCCTCAGCCTTCTGTCCTGCCCCGCCGCGCTTTCATGCGGTGCGCCCTGCGGCGCCCGAGGCCGGGGATCATTGCCGCCGCCGGTCCAGTGGCCCCGCAGCGGCGGGGCTCACTTCGTCGCCAGCGGCTGCGTCGACCGCAGGTAGGCAAACAGGTCGCGGACCTGCTGGTCGTCGAGGGGCCGGAGCAGCCCGGCGGGCATGATCGACACCGGGCTGCGGTGGAGGTCGTCGATCGAGTCGCGGGGCACGCTCACCGTCCGGCCGTCGGGCGTGCGGAGGACGACGAGCCCCGGATCCTCGCCGACGACAAAGCCCGACAGCGTCCGCCCCTCGTCGGTGACGATGACCGTCGTCTCGTAGCCCTCGCGGATCGTGGCGCTGGGGTTCACGACATGGACCAGGAGCGCCCGCGGATCGCCGCGGTCGTGGCTCGTGAGATCGGGGCCGATCTGCCCCCCCTCGCCGAAGAGCATGTGGCAGGAGGCACAGGTGGTGCGAAACACCGTCCGGCCGAGGATCGGGCTCCCCGAGCCCTCGGCGAGCACGGCGCTGATCCGCGTCTGGTCGGCGGCTGCGGCTGCCTCCTCGCTCCCCGGCTCGGGGCCCGCGCCAAATCTCTGCGCCACCCTTTCCGCGACGGCTGGCTCGCGGTGGAGACGGATCCGGCGAACGACCGTCTCCGGCACCGAGGCGGCCTCGATCGTGGCGGCGTCGATCGCCCCGAGCAGGGCCAGCGCCCAGGCCGGCCTCCCGGCAAGGAGATCAAGCGCCGCAGCGGCCACCCCCGGCGGGGCCCCGGGCAGCAGGCCGATGGCCGCGGTGGCGATCGTCGGATCGCTCCATCCTTCGAGGGCCGCCAGGGCGGCGGCCCTCACCCGCTCGTCCCCCGGAGCGGAAGCGACCGCCAGCAACACCGGCTCGGCCGCAGGGGCAAGCGTCTCGCCGAGGATCGCGAGGTCGGCGAGCCGATCCTCCGGTTTGGCGTCGGCATTCCCCACCACGGCCAGCGCGTCGGCCACGGTCGCCCCGTCGGCCAGCCGCAGCCGCAGGGCCCGCGAGCCACCGCCCGCCCGGCTGATCGCGGCGAGGAGCTCGGCCGGGACCGCAGCCAGCGACCGGCCGGCAAACGCCTGCTCGCAGCCCTCGAGGAGGCGGGCCCGGTGGGGCGCCTCGGGGGCCGCATCGACTAGGGCCGCCGCGGCCAGCTGATCGGCTCGCGTCCCGAGGGCGAGCCTGCGGGCCGCGCGCGACTGGAGCACCTCCCGGCCGAGCCGAGAATGCCAGAACATGCCGTCTCCCCCTCCGAGTCGCGCGAGAGTCGCTGGCCGGTCCTCGGAGAGGAGCCGCTCGACGGCCCACCAGACCAGCAGCGGAATGTGGATGTCGTCGCCATCGGCCGGCGTCGCTTCGGGATCACAGGTGAGAAACGCGGCGACGAGGGGGAGCGACTGATCCGGGGGGAGACGGCGGGCCGAGGCAGCCAACTGGCTGCGCACCCGGAGGTCGGCCTCGGCGCTTGCGGCCGTCTCGAGGCGGGCAAGCAGGGAGGGAGAGACGCGGCCGTCGTCGCAAGTTAGCCGGACGGCCCACGCCCTCACCCACGGATCAACGTGCCCGAGCAGGGCGATCCATTCCTCCTCGCTCGGGGGCCCGAGGCGGATCAGCGCCCAGGCAAGGTCGAGCGGAAACGGGGCTGGCCCGGGGGTCGGGCCAAACAGCAGGCGGGCGACCCGGTCGCGGGCGCCGGCTGGCTGTCGGTGGGCCAGTTCGAGCAGCGCCGTCTGCCGAATCCAGCGATTCGGATCGGAAAGCCGTTCTACGAGGGCCTCGCCGTCGTCGCGGGCGAGGTCAGGGAGCCGGGCAGGGGGGGCGGCCGCAGCCGCGAGCCTCCACACGCGTCCCCGATCCCGGTCGATCCGCCCCTGATAGTGGCTGGCATGGTCGATCCGCTGCTCGTAGAAGTCGCAGACGTAGAGGGCTCCATCGGGACCGAGTTGGATGTCGACCGGACGAAACCAGCTGTCATCGCAGGCCAGGGGAATGTCGAGATCCTGGGTGGCGAGGCTCGAGCGATCAGGGCGGATGGCACTGCGGACAACCTGCCCCTGGAGCGGGGCCACGCCGAACAGGCTCCCGGCGTACTTTTCGCCGAGCATCGGGGCGTCGTTAACGGCGAGCGCATGGGTGAATCGCGGGGCGCTGTGGTGGCTGATCGGCTCAAAGAAGCCGAAGGCGAACGGGCTCGACAGCTCGCCGTGCTTTTCGAACCCCTTTCGGGAGAAGCCCCCCTGCACGTAGTGGAAGCCACGGGTGTCGCCGCCGTTGTGGCCCGAGAGCAGCCGGCCGGAAGCGTCGAACTCGACCCCGAAGGCATTCCCTCCCCCTTCGGCGAAGATCTCGTAGCGTCCCGTCGGCGGGTGGTAGCGCCAGATGCATTGGCCGGTCGACAGCACCGGCGGGGTCGTGGCCCCAGGGCGGCGGACGCGACTGCTGACCGTGCTCCCCTGGGCGGCGTAGAGCCAGCCATCGGGCCCCCAGCGGAGATTGTTGGCGATCGAGTGGGAATCCTCGATGCCGAAGCCCTCCAGATGGACGACCGGATCGCCGTCGGGGCGATCGTCCCGGTCGGCGTCGGGATAGAAGAGGAGGTAGGGAGGCTGGAGGACCCACAAGCCCCCGGCATCGAAAGCGAAGCTCGAGACGAGGCTCAAGCCATCGACGAAAACACCATGTTTTTCGGCGATCCCGTCGCCGTCGACGTCCTCGTGAAACGAAATCCGGTCGAGACCGCGGTCGTGGTGGGGAGGGGCGGCCGGCACCTTGTCGTAGACGCTTCTCAAGAAGGCGTCGCGGCTGACCATCGTCAGCCCCGCCGGCTCCGGGTACTGGATGAACTCGGCCACCCAGATCCGACCGCGGGCATCCCACTTCACCGAGAGGGGCTGACGGACCGCCGGTTCGGCGAGGACCAAATCGACGCGGAGATCCTCCGCCACCCGAAACCGGCCCTGTTCGTCGGCGGCGGAGAGTGGCCCAGTGTCGTCGATCCGGCGGAGCGTCGCCTCGACTTCCGCCGCCGGTTCGACCCCCGGCTCCAGGAGCGCCGGAGGCTGGCCGGAAACGATTCGCCCCCCCCGGAACATCCACCGGCCGGTGAGGCGGAGGGCTTCATCCCCCGCGAAAAGCACCGGTGCCGCCACGTTGAACCCGGTCCGTCCGTCCCGCAGGCAGGTTCTGACGACGATCTCTGCCGACTTTCCGGCCGGCAGGAGCCCGGCAGGGATCCGGAACCGGTCGGGCCCCCCCAAACCGCTGCGGAACCGGGGAGGAAACTCCCCTGCGCCTCCAACGGACTGGCCGTTGGCAATCACCTCGACCGCCGCGTCGAACGGTTCGACGAACAGTTCCAGCGTTCGTCCTTCCCACGTCGCCGGCACGACCACCGAGCAGCGATACCAGCCGGTGCCATCGACGCCCCGTTCCGGTTGTCGGAACACCTCCGGCACCGTCACCGACTTGTCGGCCCCGGGGTCGACGTCGTCAGCCCACACCCACCCCGCCACGATGAAGACCCCCAGCCAAACGACGGCGGCGGGGATCGGCAGGCGGCGGCTCAAGCGGCATAGACGGGCGGTCATCATCGGTCGGTTTCCCCTCACGTCCCGGTCATCCACCCTCTCCCCCGAGGGATTTCAAAAGGGATTCTATCCGTCTCCGAGCCGTTTCTCCCTCCAGCTCGCAGTCTGCCGACGCGCCGTAAGTCCCTATATCGACACAAATACAGGCAATGCAGGCAATATAGGCAATCTACGTCAAGTTGAGTGATTTACATGCCATTCCTCCACTGCTAGCCTGATGCGTTGGTTTTGGAGCCTGAAACTCTCGGAGCAAGCCGCCTTCACCCGATGGACATTGGGGAAGCGATTTCAAGGAGGAGTGCCACGATGCGCATGAGGCGAGTAGCGACCTTTCAGCCATGGGCAGGACGCCCCTGGCAGCAGATTTCCCCTTCCGGGCAGCGAGGGCAGCGGCCCGACTTCGAGTCGGCCTTTCGCAGCGCCATCGCCGGCATCGCCCTGGCGACTCTCTCCCCCCTGGGAACCCTTCCCGGACATCTGGGCCCGGCGGCGGCCGCCGCCGAGGTGGCCCACCAGGCTTGGCATACCAGCTACGCCAGCGCGATCGCCCAGGCCGAGCGGACCGGCCGGCCGATCCTGACTGTGTTCACCGGCAGCGACTGGTGCCCGCACTGCAAAACACTTGAGAAAAACGTCCTCGATTCGAGCGCTTTCCAGGAATGGGCCCCGCAGAACGTCGTCCTCCTGATGATCGACCTCCCCGAGCACGGGATCACGGAAGCCGTCCGGGTGGAACGCTCGAAAGTCTGCATCAAATACGGCGTGCGGAACTTCCCGGCGGTCCTTCTCATCGGCCCTGACGGCACGAAGCTCGCCGAGAAACGGGGTTACCAGGGGCAGTCGCCGGCTTCCTGGATCGCCGACATGGCCAAGTCGCTCCCGGATCAGCCCGCCAAGACCGCGGTCGTCTCCACGGCTCCGGCCGCCGCCCCCCCCGGGGTCCTCGATTCGCTCGACAAGGCGATCGAAACGGCGCGGGGGGCGAAGCGTCCGATCCTCCTCGTTGTTGCCCGCCCCGGCGACAAGGCCGCCCGGAGCCACTCCGACTCGCTCATCTCCGACCCGGAGTTCGCCCCCTTCGTCCGGGACAACTTCATCGTCGCCCACGTTCCGCCGACAGCCTCCAGCGGCACGCAGGAGGCCGAATCGATGGAAAATCTTCTCGGCGGCGTGGAGCTCGCCCCGGACGCGGTCGAGCTGATCGTGACCGACGACGGTCAGACGCCGCTGTTCAGCCAATCGGGGGCCCAACCGCCGGCACGGATCGTCCATGGCCTGCGGCGCTTCCTCGCCGCCCGCCAAGCGTCGCGGTTCGGCGAGACGGCACCGCGGCGCTGATCCCGGTTTCGTCCCAGGCCCCGCGTCATCACTCCAGCACGCCAGTCGGATCGACGCGCAACCGAACCAGTTCGTCGTTGATCTCGGCGACCGAGGCGCGGAGCTGATTCATGGCGGTCACAAATGCCTCGACGGCGGACGCCGATTGGCCCGCACTGACGCGGAGCCGTTCGAGCGAATCGCGGACCTGGCGCGCTCCGGCATTTTGGTTTTCCATGCCGTTGTGGACTTGATCGAGCGCCTGCGTCACCGACTGCACCGGCGCCGCGACCCCCGCCAACTGCCGACTGACATCGGTGACCTGCTGGATCCGGGTGCTGACCTCGTTGCGGAAGCGGTCCATCTCCATCGTGCCGCTGGAGACTGCCGATTGCATGTCGCGCACCATCCGCTCGATGTCTTTCGTGGCCAGGGCGGTCTGATCGGCTAGGCGGCGGATCTCCTGGGCCACGATCCGGAAGCCACGACCGGCCTCTCCCGCCTTTTCCGCTTCGATGGTGGCATTGACGGAGAGGAGATTCGTCTGGTCGGCCACCTTGGCGATCGTCGTCACCACGGCGTTGATCCCCCCGGCCCGCTGGCGGATCGTCGCCAGTTTTCTCGTGAAGGCGGTCATCACCTCGTCGAGCTGACGCATCGACTCCGACATCCGCTCCAGACCGTGCCTCCCGTCGTCGGCGACGCGGGCCGCCTCACGGGCCGCGAGGGTCACCGCCCCCGTGGCACCGAGGAGCTGCTCGGCGTTCGAGGAAATCTGCGCCGCGGCCCCGGAAACGTCTGACACCGAACCACTGAAGCCGCGGACGATCCGCTCCTGCCGGGCCAGCGCCACCGACACGTCAGACTCGACCTCCGTGACGCGGGCTCCGGCCGACTGGAGCCGGCCGATCGTCTCGCGGAGCGCGGCCGACATCCGCCCGACGCCGGCGAGGAGCTGCCCGGCCTCGTCGTTCCCGCCGGGCGGCACCAACCCGCTGATGTCACCCACGGCGATCGATTCGACGATCGCGGTCGACACGCGCACCGACTCGGTCGTCGATCTGGCCAGCCAGCGGGCCAGGAGGATCGCCGGCAGGCCGACGAGAAGCGACGCCAACGCCCCCGCGAGGAGCTCCCAAGTCCACAGATCCCGGCCGGCACGGGTGGCCACGGCGACGAGCACCGCCCCCCCTCGGCCGCCGTCGGCGCGGAGCACTGGCGCGGCGACGCGGACCATCGCCTCCTCCACGCGTCCCGCCGAGCGACCGGTGGCGATCGATTCCTTCACCAGCCCCGCGTCAGCTTGGTCGAGGGGGAGGGCGGAATCGGTCGGATTGCCATTGTCATCAATGACCCGGGCCACGAGGGGACTGGAGTAGGCATCGAGGATCCGCACCTCGCGGATATCCCCTACGGTTACCTCGCTAACGAAGCGGCGAAGGCCGGGGATGGTGTCGCGTCTGCCCTGCGCGTTAGCCTCGACGTCGACTGTCGGCGGCCCCTCCTCGGCAAACGTCGTCGCCCTGGCGAGCACCTCCGCCACGCCGTGAGCGCCGGCACGGGCCTGCTCGAGGATCGCCCGCCGGGCGGCGATGGCCTGGAGCGTCGAGGTCACCCCGGCGGCGGCCACCACGAGCAGGAAGGACGAAATCGCGATTCTGGACCAGAGCGGCATGCACGGATTCTCCCGGAGGCTGTCCCACCGGGGCCACGGTGGAGGGAGAGCCCCGCTGAAAGCTAGTCCGCTTTCGTGGCCGATGCCACCGGCAGGAAGGAAAGGACCGGGATCGGGGCCGTCGGGCCGTTTCGCAGGGGCCATGACGGCGGTGCCGTCAGCCCCCGGCCGGCACGATCGACGCTACCGCTCCAGCTCCCCCCGGTGAAGCCGAGGGCTGGGGCGCGGCGAACGTCACCGTCGGCGCGGCAAGCGGTTCGGCGGCCTGACCGGACGGGAAGGTCAGCGCCGATTGCCGCACCTTGCCCGCCAGGGCACATCCCGCGATCGGCGCCAGCGCAAACAGCGGGGACAACAGCCACGGCACCCAGATCAGCCCCCCCCCCACGCTGGCGGCGCCCCCTGGCACAACAGCACCGGCCGGCAGTCGTCGCTGGGGTGATTGCGTCGGCACGATCGTGGCTCTCGAAGGTCGGCAGTCGCCATCCGGCGGTCGCAGCCTGACGGTCCCGGCACGACACCGCCCGGCGGAGCGTGGCTGATACCCTCAGCGAGCCTGCCGGGGCAAGAGAGATTCGAACCCCGCTTTGACAGTGGCCGAGGCGGGAATCGAACCCGCCCGGAGATTGCCGGGAAATACAACGATCCCAGATCCGGGCGGCGCAAAATCCGGCGCACTCCCCGCCAACCTGGCTTGACTGATCGAGGCCTGGGGCTCGCTCACCGACGACGACCGCCTCCGCGTCCGGGCGATCGTTGACGGCCGGCGGGCCTCGGGAGCGTGACGCCGGGTTGGGGACGAGCGATCGGGAACTGCCCCAAGGTTTGATCGGCAGTCTTCCGATTTAGACCTCGTCGCCGGGCCCTCATCCCCCGGGAAGAGCCCTTTCCGGGGGCTGCCTCGCGGATTGGATTCCCCTCCGTCGCCCAATTGAATCCCATCTCGAACCGATTCCTTGACGGACATGAAAGCCTTTCCTACGGTGGAGATTAGGAGGGGGGATATGCCCTCTCCTGAGAGGTCTTCCAAGGAGAAGTCCAGTGAATCGGCGCAACACCACAAAACGCCCCCCCCGCACCTCTACGCTGTGCACGGTGATTGAGGCCCTCGAACCTCGGGCCATGCTCGCTAGCGTTGGGCCCGAATCGTGGAGCGCGCCAGGGCTTGCTCCCGCCCCCCCCGGCACCGGATCTCTTTTTTCCAGCGGCATCATTCTCACGTGTTCGAGCCCCACGCCCGGCTCGTCTAGCACCTCATCGCTTCCTGCCCCGACCTCAGGCTCTGGCACGACGTCCGGCGGCGATCTGTGGGATTCCTTCAGCGCTGGATCTGGGGCTGGAGGCTCAACGTCCGGCTCCACCGGTGGGGTGAGTACGAATGGCCCAGCGCTGTCGTCGCAATACACCGGCGGATCGGGCGTTGGTGGACAGGGAAATGGCACCGTTGGCCCCCTGACGAACGCCGAACTGTGGCGTTTGTATTGGTCAGGTGCTGGGGCCGGTTCCTCGTCGGGCCCTGCCAACGGCTCTCTTGCGAACGACCCGACCATTTCGGCGAAGTACACCGACGGCTCGGGCGGCGGGATGGTGTTCTTCGTCACAGGAGCGACCGGGTCGGATGCGGCAAGTTCGGGGAGCCAACAGGGATCGACCGGATCAACCACGCTGACGCTTGCGGACGGCCAATCGACCGTGATGACCACGCCGCTGGTCTACCAACCCGGTAGCGACGACGGGCCGGGGGTCGTCTCGGGTGTATGGACGGGCGGCGTAGGGGAGGTTCAGTTCGTCTTAGCGGCAGACCAAGACGGCGATTTGACGGGCCGGCCGCTTCCAATCGGCAGACCCGGTACCCCGGTTTTCATCGTGAGCGGATCGGGACAGGGCAGCCAAGTCGTTTTCGATGGAAGCGACCTGTCCCCAGCCGATGGACCTGGAAACCCGCCACCGGGACCGTCCCGCACGTGGTGCGAGTTTCTCTACGAGGTCTATCTGGCTGACTCGGTAACTGTGTACGGAAACACGTCCTCTATGGAGCCCGGCGAGCGGACCTACACTGTTCTTGGATTTTTCATCGGCAATCTGGTTGGCGTCCGGGGAGTATCGGATGCGTTCTCCACCCACGATGCCGCTGACGCGCACGAACAAAGCGGAGCCGAAAGGACGAGTGACGGGGTGTTCGGTGCGATTGGCCTCGTCTGCACGGCGTTGCCATTCGCGAAACCGGCAGTATCGGCGGCCGAAGGCGCCCTTGCCAAGCTAGCCCGCTCCGCCCCTCCCAAGACAGCCAGCGCCGCCGCTGGAGCCGGGCCGGTCGCCGGAAGTGCCGATGA
>SIAG01000087.1 GCA_009691925.1 Planctomycetaceae bacterium | reverse complement strand
GAGCAATTGTTCTTCCGAGAACTCTCGCGGTTCCGGGAGTGGGGCTTGCGGACTCCGCAGCCGCTCAGCCACGAAGAGGAGCAGTTCGGCCTGCTGTTCAGCCGAGAGGTTTTCCACGGCCTGCTCAATGTCGACGAGACTTTGCATTGTGGTTTGAAGGGTGGGTGGAAGTGGGCCCGAAATCCCGAGGCATGCTCTTCTATCATCATAGCGTCGTCATGCTGGGAGCCGAATGCATCTCCACGAAGATAGAAGCGACTTTCCCGCGGCCGCCCGCGGGCGAAAGCGGGGTGGTGTGCTGGAGTGATGGCCGGTGATGACGGCCACCCTCCGAGCGACAGATGGCCCTGATCCCACGCCGCCTTATCCAGCGACTGCTTCGCCGTTGATCGTTCAACGGCTTGACGGAGTCGCTTCACCCTGCCGGGGTGCATGTTCCTTCGGAATGAACTCTCCGACACGTGCCAAAATCGGAGGGCCGAGTACGAAACCAATGGCCGCTCCGGCTACGATCATGGCAGCTATGAATGCGAGCAGGTGAGCGCCGAAGTACTCCCCTCGCCAGGCGATCAAGCTGACCTGCATGAGAGGGATCAGGGCGCAGAGAATGATTCCCAGTGTTTTTCCGAGGCAGGCCGATGACTCAAGAGAGACCACCAGCCCCGCGTCACAGGCAGGACACGTGTGGGAGAGGTACCGCGCGTACAGGCGTGCCAGTGGGTAATTCGCCTGACACTTCGGGCAACGTAGCTTGGACCACTGCATATTGATCCCCAGATCTCGTCGTGATGATGACGACCGTTCCCGATCGATGGCTCGCGGCCACTGGATGAACCAGCGCTCAGGACGCTGCCCGAGAATCGATGTATTTTGGCTTACGCGAGGAGAGTCATCATCCCGGCACCAACCGCGCACGAAGCCAATCTGCCAGATTGCCAGCATCGATCTGCCGCTCGGTCAGCTTCATCATCTCCGTGTATTTCTCGTCTTGCGATGCTCGCAAATCATAACCGTTGAGGATGAGAAATGTTCGGTAAACAACCATCGCTGTGCGTTTGTTGCCGTCGTTGAACACTTGGTTGCAGCCGATGGCGAATGCATACTGCGCCGCCATCGCTGCAATGTCTGGCGTCGGGTTTCCGTACGCCCACAGGTTCCGTGGGCTGGCAACTGCTGATTCGAGGCCGCCTCGATCCCGCAGCCCGTCGAGGCCACCGTGCTCCGCGAGTTGCTCCGCGTGGATGGCCAAAATGACATCCAGCCTGATCCACTGCGGCTCGTTCACTTCGAGAGCGCCCTGAGAGCGTCGCGATCTTCTCGCATGACCCGCTTGGCGATCTCCATCTGCCGCCCAAACTCGGGATCATAGGGAGTCAACTGAATGCCATCGACGGTCTCTTGGACAAACAGCTGATCTCCTTGGGTCACTCGCAGCCGCGCGACCAGTTCCTTGGTCAGAACAATCCCCAGGGAATTTCCGACCTTGCGAACCTTGATTGTTGTCATAGCAAACCTTTTGTGTTGACACGAGCGTAACCACGGTCGTTGACACAATCGTATTCTTGTTTCATCGGCTTGGAAAGGCGAGATCTGTGGGCTTTTGTGTTTTGTGCGGCATTTGGCGTCGCCGGCCACTTCCGCCGCAAAGCGACCCCCTCTCACGAGGGTAAGCCCACGGGGGGTGCGCGGGGCACTGATTCAGGGCTTGGCCCGTTCTCTGGCCCCTTGGTCCGCGCGGCAGGTCGGTGCAGCCGTGGCCCTCTGTCAGCCTCGGCACCGAAGCCTCACCCCGCCGTGGCGTCGAGCGCGACGTGCGCGGCGAGGAACTTCTGGTGGCGAGCGTGGATTAGCTCGAAGCTCCAGCGCCTTCACCGCGGATGACCGCGGGAAGAAGCTGGTCGGTGTGCCTGAGTGATCGCCAGTCATGACGGCTGCCTTGCGGGCGACGCGATGAAGGGAGCGGCGATCAAAGCCTTTGCCAACCTCGAGAAGGGGTCGAAGGTAAGGGCGGCGTCCTGTAGCTCAATGGATCGGGAAAGACGCGACCTCGGAGCGTTCCCGCGGTCCTCATGCGCGCGTTAAGACCGCCCCCAAGTTCGATACACAACCAGGCGAACAGGCTTAAAGGGGCCGACCAACTCAGGTCCCGCGACAGCCACCACACCGCTAAGACGACGGCCACCCGCAATCCCCATGATTCCTGAAATTTCAGCACGGCCCTTGGAACGACCACCCACTCCGAGCGGAGGTCGGCGGGCAGCAGGAGTTGAGGGTCAGGCTCACGCTTAGGGAGTTGAAAGTCAGGTTCCGACTCGGTCGCTTCTGCCATCTGTTGGCCCTCCGCGTCTGACACCGAACTTGTCTTTGTGCGATCCGTCCTTCTCGCTGTCTTCAAAGGGTAGCGTGCTGAACAGCCGGTGGCAAATTGACAGACCCCCCTCATGACGCAATCGCCCTGCCGTCGCGGGAACGTTGTGTCTCACTTGTTGACGACAAACGACTTTGTGGTTCACTTTTGGCCAAAAAGTGAGATACAAAAAGCCTGGCAAAAAACTCACATTCCCTCGATGATGTTGCTGAGTTTTGGAAACGCGACCACGGCGGTCTGTCGGCCGCGTCAGGTTCGTGCAACCGTTGCCCTTGGCAGCGCCGGCACCAGTGCCTCACCCCGCCGCGTTGTCGAGGGCGGCGTGCGCCGCCAGGAGCTTTTGGTGGCGGGCGTGGACTTGCTCGAGTGCCTTCACCGCGGATGGCCGCGGGAGGAAGCGGGTCGGTGTGCCGGAGTGATGGCCGGTGAGGAAGGTGGCCCAGTCGCGCGTGTCGCCGGCGAGGACAGCGGCCCGGTAGGCGGCCATCAGTGCCGCTCCCCACGCGCTCCCTTCGGCGGCGCCGGCGAGGATCGTTACCGGCGTGTCGAAGGCGTCGGCGAGGATCTGGCCGAGGGCCGGCGTCTTCGTCAGCCCGCCGGAGAGGACGATCTCGGTGCGCGGATAGCCCTGCGCGGCGAGGAGGTCGCTGCCGTGGCGGAGATTGAAGATCGTCGCCAGGAGCATCGCCCGGGCGACGTTCCCCGGCGTGGCGCTTCGCTCATTGAGCCCCATGACGAGCGCCGTGCCGCCGCGCTGCACGCCGACGCCCGGCTCATCGTCGATGAAGGGGAGAGCAAGCAGGCCGCCGCAATCGTCAGGCGCCGCCAGCAGCAGCGGCATGAGGGTCTCGAATGCCTTGCTGCCAGCGCCAGCGCCGGCGAGGCCGAACATCCCCACAACGGTGTTCATCGGCGTCGTGCCGTTGCGGATCCAGACCATATTGATCGGCTTGCCATCGGGAGCGCAGAAGTGATCGACCGCGCGCGAGATCCCCTGGAAGGCCCGATCGCCGACCGAATTGGCCACGACACTCGTGCCGAAGCTCATCGACACCTGCCCCGCAGCACCGATCAGCGAACCGGACAGCGCCGCCGGCTGATCCCCTTCGGCAGGCGCAAGCGGCGTGCCGACGGGCAGCCCCAGGAGCGCGGCGCCGTGGGCGTCGAGCGCGCCGCCATCCTCACCGGCCTTCGCGACCTGTGGCAGGAGGTTGGCTAACTGTGGGAAGGGACCGCTCGGTTGAGCGGCGACGAGACGGTCGTAATCGGCGAGGAGTTTTTGATCGTAATTCAGCGTGGCCTGATCGATTGGAAACATCCCGGCGGCATCGCCGATCCCGAGGCGGTGCTGCCCGGTGAGGCGGAAGGCGATCCAGCCAGCGGGGGTGGTGAGGTGGGCGGTGCGGCGGGCGCGATCGGGTTGGTGGCGGACCGTCCACAGAAAGCGGGCGGAGGTGATCCGCTTCGGCATCTTCACACCAAGCAGCGCCGTCAGCTCGGCCGCCTCGGCCTCGTTGCGGCCATCGCACCACAGCCGCGCTGGCGCAAGCGCCGCTCCGTTTGCATCGGCGAGCACCTCGCCATGCATCTGACCGGAGATGCCGATCGCCGCCACGGCCGGCTCAATCCCCTTGGCGGTAAGATCCTTCCGCAGGGCCGCCATCGCCGCGCCAAGCGCCTGCTCCCAGTCGGCCGGCGCCTGCTCGTAGCACTCCGGCCCCAGACCAGCCACCATCTCGTAGCCCGCTTCGCCCGTGCCGAGGATCTTCAGATCGCAGTCGGTAAAGATCACCGACAGACCCTGGGTGCCGGCGTCGATGCCGAGGAATCCGCGGGGCGATGGCGTGGAGGTGACGCTTGTCATGGGTGCTTCCAGCAAGGTTCGGACGACAGGTTCGACGGGCGTTCCGGGGGGCCGCAACGACCGCATGCGGTCCTCCCCGCGCCCGCCGCCGACGCCGCTCCCCCCGGGAGGTCACCGAACGGGAAAGCGGGGCAAACGGGGGAACGGCAGGATACTACCCCGAGCGCATGAAAGGGGAGCAGCCCGCCGCCCCGCGGCCATTGCGGTGACGCGGCCGACCCCCTACGCTGACTATCTCTGGGGATTGCGCCCCCATTCCATAGCTCTCACCGAGGCCCGCCATGGCACCCTCCCGTCGACGTGCGTCCAAGCCAATGTCGCGCTGGGGGCAAGTAGGCCGCTCACCGCGGGGATCGGCAACGGGGCTGCTTGCGATGTTTGAAGCGCTCGAGGCACGCCTCCCGATGGCGGCCGACATCGGCACCGCCCTGTGGCGGATCACCGGCGACCGGGGGAGAGGACAGTTCGACGACACGATCGTCGTCGACCGCGACCCTGGCAATGCCGCGCTCCTGCGGGCCACCGTCAACGGGACTGTTGTCAGCACGCGCCGCGAGGCGGCGGTGCGCGTGATCCACGTCTTCGGTGGCCGCGGCGACGACACGATCACGATCGACATCCCCGGCAACATGAAGATTCGCACCTGGCTCGTGGGGGGCGCCGGAAACGACACGCTCCAGGGGGGGAACGCGGCTGACCATATCGAGGGGGGGCCTGGGAACGACACTCTCAACGGCGGCGGCGGTAACGATGCGATCGAGGGGGGGAGCGGCGACGACTCGATCGTCGGCGGCACCGGCAACGACGCGCTCCGTGGCGACGCCGGCCGCGACACGCTCCGCGGAGGTGCCGGGAAGAACACGCTCGTCGGCGGCACCGGCATCGACCAGTTCTTTGGTGTCAAGGGGGTCGATCAGGTGCGGCTCGCCGCCGGCGAGAAGCTGATCGGCAACGAGAGCACCAATCCGCTCCGCGCCGTGACGAGCGACAACCAGCTCAAAAGCTGGTATCTCGACACTGCCATGAAGCAGTGGGGCGCACAACTCGGGCAGACGGTGCCGTGGTGGCCGATCGCCTACGCCGTCCGTGATGGGGATGTCGCGGGGCTGGCTCCGTCTTCAGGTACAGCCGCGGGCAACGCCGACTTCTCCGGCACGAACAACCAGGTCGCCGGCGTCGACGAGGGGGATATCGTCAAGACCGACGGCCGGTCGCTATTTGTGATCGCCGGTGACGGCGTCGATATCGTCAGCGCCTGGCCCGTCGACGCACTCGCGGTGTCGAGCCACGTCTCGGTCGATGGCGACGAGCGGTCGCTCTTCCTCCGTGGCAGCCGATTGACGGTGATCTCGCAGGACAACCGCTGGACAGCTGTCGACGGTACGGGGCAGCCGATGGTCGGGCGCTTCGGGTGGTGGGGCGCGGGGCAGTGGACGCCGCAAGTGATCGTCACCGTGATCGACGTCGCCGACCCGTCGGCGCCCAAGATCCTCGAAAAGACGGCCCTCGACGGCTGGCTCCAAGATGCCCGCGAGATCGACGGCCGTGTGTTTGTCGTCGCCCAGGACAACCTCGACATCCCCGCCCCCGCCCTGCTGCCGGTCAAGGGCACCGACGGCAATCCGACCCCACCGTCCACCGCCGATCTGGTGAGCTTTACCGGTGTCGACGGCGTCGTCACGACGATCCGCCCCCGGATCGACATCGTCCCACCGGGGGGAGCGATGTATGTCTACGAGGACGCGGCGGCCTACCGGGCCCGGCTCGAGAAGGCGTGGAGCGACCATGCCCTACCGACCTACACCGTCACTGCAGCCTCGGGCGCGACGACCTCCGGCCAGCTCGTCACCGTCGACCACACCTGGGTCCCCAGCGACTTCCAAGCGGCCACGCTGCTGTCGGTCGTCGAGTTTGATATCACCGACGACACGGCCGGCCCGGAATCGTCGACGAGCGTCGCCGGGATCTCTGGCACGGTCTACGCCTCCGCGACCGGGCTCTATGTCTCGGCGGCCAATTGGGGGAGCTGGTGGGATGCCCGCGACAACGGCGTGACAACGAACATCTACCACTTCGATCTCGCCACCGCGGGTGTGCCGCTGGTCTCGATGGGGGCCGTGGCCGGGACGACGCTCGATCAGTTTTCGCTCGATGAGCACGACGGCTTTCTGCGCGTGGCGACGACCAATTGGGGCAGCGGCGGCGACTGGAACTTCACGAATACCTCCGCGGGCGTTTTTGTCCTCGGAGAGTCGGACGGAAATCTCGTCACCGTCGGCGCGGTCCAAGATCTCGCCAAGGGGGAGCGGATCTACTCCAGCCGATTCGTCGGCGACGTCGCCTATATGAGCACGTTTAAGCAGGTCGACCCGCTGTTTGTCATCAATCTGGCCGATCCCACTCGGCCGAAGGTCGTCGGCGAGCTGAAAGTGCCCGGCTACTCCTCCTATCTCCAGCCGCTCGACGCCACCCACCTCCTCGGCGTCGGCCGCGACGTCGATCCGACCACCGGCCGCGTTCTCGGCCTGCAGTTATCGGTGTTCGATGTCAGCGACCCGGCTAAGCCGCGGCGGGCATCGACATACACCTTCGCCGGGGATGGCTGGCAGTCGTGGTCGAGCGCCCTGTGGGATCACCACGCCCTGGCCTGGTTCCCCGAGCAGGGGATCCTCACGCTCCCGGTGCAGCAGGGGGATTGGTGGAACGGGAGCACGGGGCTGGTTGTCTTCCGGGTCGATCTGGCCGCCGATGGCACGTTCACCCGCCTCGGCGAGATCAGCCATTCGAGCCCTGTCGAACGGGGTGTGCGGATCGGTGACTTCCTCTATTCGGTGTCGGCCAGCGAGGTGAAGGTTCACCGCGTCGACGATCCGACTGTGGAGATCGCCGGCGTGACGCTCTCGCCGCGGGACAATCCCGGCTACCCGGTGGCGATAGACTGACAGAGGATCGGTTGGAGCCGCGGATCAGCTGCCCCAAGCAGTGGTCCCAGCTCAGCCGTCCCAACGGCTGCTCGCCGTGGCGCCCGCGCTGCGCGTGCCGCAGAAGACAACGTCGATCCCCAGGGCCCGGGCAGCGGCTGCCTTGGCCAGGGCACAGCGGTCGGCGCCGGCGGCGTCTTTGGCATAAGCCACCTGGACGTGGTTCGCCTTGTGGCGGGCCATCATCTGGTCGCGCGACACGCCATGCGTGACCGCGTGCATGATCGGCCACTGCTTTGTCGTCGAGTCGAGGCGCCTCTGCGTCTCCTCCTCGGGGAGCTTGATGACGCTCGCCCGGCCGATGTCCATGCAGAGCTTCTCGGCCGCCCCGGTGCCGTCGACCCAGATCCGGCTCCAGACGATCTCCCCCGGCTTGCTGACGCCGGCGAGGGTCGAGCCGCCGAGGCGGAAATACATCGGAGGCTGGCGGTAGCCGTGGGCCCCCTTCCAGCCGCCGATGAAGTGGGCCGGCGGCGCGCCTCCGGAGATCTCAAACACCCACACCCACTGATCGGTAGTGTTGGAGCGGTCCCAGTCGCCCCAGCGGATGTCGTGGAGCGTGTTCTCCGTCGGCTCACCGAGGGCCTCGTGAACGCGTTGCGTGAGGAGGCCATCGAGGCCGGCGCATTCGTCGACCTCATTGAAGTGGGTCAGCGGCTTCCCCTTGAAGATCGGCTTCGTCGAGCCTGGGGGACAGACCGGCGGCCGCTTCGAATCGTTGAGCATCCCCTCGACGAGGTCGCTGGCCGGGAGGAGATCTTTGAGGCCCTGCTGATACTGGATGCCGACGAGGTCGCAGCCGAAGCGCTCCGCGAGGCGGAGCGTGGCGATGTACATCCGGCACTGCGTCAGGACCTGGGCGCGGGTCAGGTCGGCGGCCTCATCCTTCCCGAAGTGGAACGTCATCCCGGCCGACTCGAGCCAGCGGAAGACCTCGCGGGCCTCGCTGTCGGAGACTTGCGTCGTCTCGTGGTAGAGGGCCGATTGGCTCAACCGCTCCTTGAAGACCCCGGTGGCGTGGAGGAGCCGGTCGGGGATGATCGCGTTGTACATCCCCATGCACCCCTCGTCGAAGACCCCCATGAGGGCCTTCTTCTCGCGGAGCTCCGCGGCGATCCCGGTGCCGATCTGCTCGAGCTTCGCCGGCACCTTGACCGCTGCCACCGGCACGACATGGCTCGTGTCATGGCGGACTTTTCCGGTGGCGAGCCATGCTTCGAGATGGCGCTGGAAGGCGGCGCTTGCGAAGTCGTCGGCCCAGAGCGTGGCGTAGGGGACGCCCGCCTTGGTGAGCGAGCCGTTGAGGTTGAGCATCCCGACAAGTCCCGGCCACTGCCCCGACCAATTGGCAACGGTGAGGATCGGGCCGGAGTGACTCGAGAGCCCGGGGAGAACATGGTTGGAGTACTGCCAGACCGCCTCCGCGACGACAAGCGCCGCCGTCGGATCGATCTTCGAAAACACCTCGATCCCCTCGCGGGCGCTGGCGATGAAGCCGTGGCCGCGCGATTTCGAGGGGGCGTGGCCGCGGACGAGCGTCCGGCCGGCGGCGGCGAAGGCCCGCGTCAGATCCCCCTCCATCTGCTTTTGGGCCGGCCAGCAGACCTTGTTGGCCCCCTCCCGCAGATCGCCACTGGCGACGAGGATCACGTCGGCTGTGGGCCGCGTGGGGGAAGGGGACTTCGCTCGGGAAGGGCTGGCCATGGCGCGGGTCCGGAGGAGGGAAACAAACAGCGAGCAACAAAGCGTGGGGGAATCGGGGCCGGGAATCGTCCAAAAGCGCGGTTGGAAACAGGATGGCTCGGCAAACTATACTCTCTGCCACGACGGTGCGGGGAACGGGTCCGAGGGGGGAAATGTCCCCGCGTCCATCCTCCCATCCTTCGATCCAATGAGTCTCTCGAGTGCCCTGGCAGAGGAGCCGATCATGAACTGCAGCGTCCCTGGTTTCCCCCTTCGTTCGCACCGCCTCGTCCGAGCGGCCGCGATCATCGTCCTGCTGGCGGTCGGCGCTGGCCGGGCCTCCGCCCAGGATCCCGCCACGCCCGCTCCCCCGGCTCCCGCCCTCAACCTCCCGGCCCACACGCGCTGGGTGATCGCCGCCGACTACACCACCGACGGCGCCCAACTCCTCACCTCCGGCGGCGAGAGCCTCCTCTACCGCCCCGGCGATGCCGCGATCTGGAATCCGGCCGATAGCAACCGGGCCGGTGACCTCGCCGGCCACCCGACGGCCGTGTGGGCGATCAAGGCCTCCAATGATGGCAAGCTCGCCGCCACGGCCGGCTACGACGGCCTCGTCAAGCTCTGGGATCTTCCCGGCCGGGCTCTGAAGGCCGATCTGAAAAAGCACAAGGGCTGGGTCCGCTCGCTCGATTTCTCCCCCGATGGCACGAAGCTCGCCACCGCCGGTGAGGATGGCACCGTCGTCGTCTGGGACACCGGCACGAATGCCGAGATCCGCACGCTTGCCGCCCACGCTGGCCCCGTTACTTCCGTGGCTTTTTCGCCCGACGGCGCCACGCTCGCCACCGGTGGTGGCGACAAGCTCGTCAAGCTCTGGGACGTGGCGGCCGGCACCGAGAAGGGGAAGCTCGAGGGGCACGCCGACACCCTCTGGGCCGTCGCCTATTCCCCCGACGGCACGAAGCTGGCCAGCGCCGGTGCCGACCGGGTGGTGAAGCTCTGGAACACCGCTGATGCCAAGGAGCATGGCACGCTCGCCGGCCACAAGGATTGGGTGACGAGCGTTTCCTTCACCCCCGACAACGCCCGACTCGCCAGCGCCAGTCTCGATGGGGCGGTGAAGTTCTGGGATGTTGCCTCGAAGGCCGAGCAGAAGGGGCCGCCGCCGGTCGAAGGGGCGAAGCCGTCGAGCGTGTGGTGCGTCGCCGTGGCCCCCAACGGCCAAACAATGTTCATCGGCAGTCATGCCGGCGGACGGGTCGTTGCCGTCCCCTCGCCCGAGCTCGCCCCGCTGCCGCCGCCGCCGCCGCCGGCCGCGCCTGTCTTCGCGGCGGTCGTGCCGACCGAGTTCAAGAGTGCGGCCGGCGCCATCGCCGCCATCGCCGCCGACGGGGTCGTCGTCGTGACTGGCAGCCTCGCCAAGGATGTCTACACCCTGAAGGCGATCGTCCCGCCGGGGGGCAACGTCTCGGTGGTCAAGCTCGAGGCCCTCACCGATCCGAGCCTGCCCGCGATGGGGCCGGGGCGGTCGGGGGGGGGCAACCTGGTACTGAGCCGGTTCGCATTGGCCCACGGCGCCCCCGGCGCGGCCGACGCCGCCAACGTGGCGAAGTTCACCGAGGCCAAGGCCGACTTCGAGCAGGAGGGCTATCCTGCCGCCGCAACGCTCGACGACAATCCTGAGACGGGATGGGCGATCGCCCCGGAGGTCGGCAAGGATCACTCCTTGACGTTCCTGCTCGCCCCCGAGGTGGCCATCCCCGCCGGCAGCGTCCTCCTGTTCACGATCGAGCAGCAGTTCGCCGACGGCACCCACAATCTCGGCAAGTTCCGCCTCTCCCTCCTCCAAGGTTCGCCGCCAGCCCCGTGACGCACCCCGATCCGAACGTGCAGGCTCCATCGCTTTCGGGACCGTCGGCCCCGTTGCCGGCGGGCTTGCAGGTGTCGGTGAACGGCGAGCCGAGGGCCTTTGCCGCCGGGGCCTCGGCCCTCGATGCGGTCACGGCCCTGGGCTTTGCCGGCCGGCCGCTCGCGGTCGAGATCAACGAGCGGATCGTCCCCCGCCGCGACCTGGCGGCGTGGCGGCTCGCCGCGGGGGACCGGATCGAGATCGTGACGCTCGTAGGAGGGGGTTAGACACCCCTGCGGGCGAGGAAGGGTATCGTGCGTTGGTCCGGGGAGGGTCGATCCCGCCTACCAAAGTGGCGGGGCGCCAGGTCGTCGAAAGCCTGATAGGCTCCGGGTTCCCGGTCGCGGATCTCCTCCTTCCGATTCTCCGATGTCTCCGCCCACCACGCCCCCTGCCGCTGCGACCACCGAGACGCTCGCCGTCGGCGGGATCACGCTCTCCAGTCGCCTCGTCGTCGGCACGGGCAAATATCGTTCCTACGCCGAGATGGCCCGCTGCCTCGAGGCGGCGGGGACTGATTGCGTGACGGTGGCCGTCCGGCGCGAGCGGCTGGTCAACGCGGCCGGCGAGAACATCCTCGATCATCTCGATCCGCAGCGCTACACGATCCTCCCCAACACCGCCGGATGCTTCACCGCCGACGAGGCGGTCCGCGTCGCCCGGCTCGGCCGCGAGCTCCTGCGGGATCTCGGCAATCCTGGCAGCGAGTGGGTGAAGCTCGAGGTCCTTGGCGACACGCGCACGCTCCTCCCCGATCCGATTGGCACGCTCGAAGCCACCCACCGGCTCGTCGCCGAGGGCTTTGCGGTCCTCGTCTACACCAGCGACGATCCGGTGATTGCCCGCCGCCTCAAGGAGGCCGGGGCGGCGAGCGTGATGCCGGCCGGGAGCCCTATCGGCTCCGGCCAGGGGATTCTCAATCCCAACGCCCTGCGGATCTGTCTGGAGTATCTCAAGGGGGACGATCCCGACTATCCGGTCATCGTCGATGCCGGGGTCGGCACGGCCAGCGACGTCG
>SIAG01000086.1 GCA_009691925.1 Planctomycetaceae bacterium | reverse complement strand
CCCTCAAGAGCGAGAACGAGGCCGGGGGTCTGTTGCGCCCCATAGGATTCGCTCAGGGCCGCGAGTGTCGACAGCGCCCGTCGCGGCCGCCCGAGCCGACGGTAGACCTCGGCCGTGTCGAGGAGCAGGCCGCGGTCGTCCGGGGCGATCGCCAGGCCGTGGTGGAAGTCGGCCAGCGCCGCTGCGTCGCGCCCCCGTGCCAGCGCCACCTGTCCCTGAAGATGCCACGCATCGGCCGACTGGGGCGCAGCCCGCAAGCCTGCCGAGGCAAGGCGATCGGCATCGTCGAGGAGACCGAGCTCCATCGTCATCCGGCCACCGGCGAGGCACAGCGGTACGTCGTCCGGGGCGAGGCGGAGGGCCTCGTTGATCTGTTCCACCGCCTTCATCTGCTCCCCCCGCTGCCAGAGCACCGCGGCGTAGTGACGGCGGGCGTCGATATCGGTCGGACACCTTTTCACCGCCTGGCCGAGGAGCGCCTCGGCGCCGGCGAGGTCCTGCTGATCGGCGGCGGAGAGGCCCTCGTTCGAAAGCCGCCGCGCCTCGGCGAGCTGCTGCTGGGGCACCGCGGTGTGGCGATTGACGAGCCGACATCCGGACCCCGTGGCGACGACACCGAGCAGGAGGGCGACCCCGACGGTGACCGCACCGCTGCGGGCGCCGGCCCCGGCGGCTTCCGGTCGGGGCGCGTCACCGCTGCCCGCGCTCGGCCGGGGCGGGGTGGGCTTCCCCCAGCGAACGGCCGGTGGCGCTTCGAGGCTGCGGAGCTCTTCGCGGAGCTCCTCGGGGGTCATCCGGATGCGCAGCTCGCCCCGGCGCCGGAGGAGGAGCCAGCGGATGACGGCCACCGCCACTGCGGCGGCGACCGTCGGCCCGAGCAGTGAGACCCCCGCCGGGATCACCCCCGCAGCAAGGCTGATGGCTGCCGGCAGCGGAGCCCCGATCGGGATGGCGTCGGTGGTCGAGGCAACGACGCCGGACAGCCGGTCACCGGCGCGCGAGGCCATCCACAAGGGGATGAAGAGCCAGCAGGCTCCCCCTGCGGCGGTGCCAAGTGTGGTCAGGGAGGCGATCCGGCGGAGGCCCGCCAGGGGATCGATCCGGCGGTAGTCGGGGGCGATCGAGGCCGGGTGCCAGCGGAATCCATCGACGAGCAGCCGCACCGCCAAGCTGGCGCCGGCCGCTGCCGCGATCACGGCGACGGTGGGGAACAGCAACCCAAGCGAGGACCAGAGTTCCGGCCCGGCCCGGGGGGCAAGCCGGGCGGGGGAACAGGCTGCGGCGATCGCATCGGTCGCCGCCGAGAGCGTCGCCCGCCACCATCCGGGGAGGAGGAGGATCGTCACGGCCATACCTGCTCCCCAGGCCGGGAGTGCGGCGTTGGGGAGCATCCCTTCGCGTTCGGCGAGTTGCCGCCGCCGGCTCGTCGCCGGGAGGGTTCGGTCGGAGGCTTCGCTCATTGCCGTCCTCCCGATCCGGACGGCGGCACCGCGAGGGACGGGGCATGGGCCGGCGGGGCAAGGGACGCGGCCAGCGATGGCAGGAGGCGCGGCCCCGCGGAGAGAGACCATGCGCCGGCATTGACGAGGATCATCGCCAGCACGACCAGCGCCGTCGCGGCGTGGAGAAACCCGGGGCCGGGGTCGCACGAGGCCGTCCGAAGGGCGATCGCGGCGGCCAGTTGGAAGACGAGCACCGCGGCTACCGTGGGCACCGCCAGCGACACCGCCAGGCCGAACGCCAGCGCGGGCATCCGCACCGCCCAGGCCTCGATCGCTGGCCAGGGCATCGCGCTTCTGGCGAGGAACCCGATCGGCATCGAGCGGACCGAGTCGGTGAGCGAGACGAGGACGACATCGAGCCCGCCCGCCGCCAGGAATCCCCCCACGGCGAGCCACCGGGCCAGTCGGGCGATCCCCGCGGGCGAACCGGCCGCTCCATCCTCCTCGCCATCCTCCCAGGCGAGCCCGGCGATGCTGCCGAGCAGGTCTCCGGCCCAGGCGACGGCGCTGACGGCAGCCGCCACCGCCAGCCCCAGGCAGAGGCCCAGGCAGGCTTCCCCCGCGATCACACCGAGGGCCAACGTGAGCCCGATTCCGGCCGACGCCAGCGGGGAGGCGACCAGCGCCGTCGGCAGGGCGGCGAGGGTCACGATCAGGCCGAGGGCGAGGCGCGTTTTCAAGTCGACGGTCGGGAGGAGGCCATGGGCGCAGGTCTCGAAGGCCACGGTCACCCGGACGAGCAGACCGGCGGCCACGAGCAGGGCCGGCCCGGTGGGATTCTGGAGAGCGGTGGCGAGCGCTGTGGGGGCATCCATGTCGTCACGGGGCTCCGGCGGCCGCGCGGAACAGGTCGACCATCCGTTCGAGCATCCACGGGAGGGTCGCCACGAGCGTCAGCCCGACGACGAGGAGCCGCGGCAGCAGCCCGACGGCCGTCTCGTGGATCCCGGTCGCCGCCTGGAGCAGCCCGGTCACCGCACTGACGACGAACGCCACGACGAGGACCGGAGCACCGACATGCATCGCGGCCAGGAGGGCGTGGCGGAGAAGTTCGGCGAACTCGGTTTCGACCACGGGAGGCCTCTGTGACGGGAGCGGGGTCCTTCGGTCATCGGCCGTTCAGGCGGCTGTCCGCACGCCGTCGAGGAGGGACTGGACCACGAGCGTCCAGCCGTCGGCCATCACGAAGACGATGAGTTTGAGAGGCAGGGAGACCGTTGCCGGCGACACCATCCCCAGGCCGGTCGAGGCGAGCAGGGTGGCGACGAGGAGATCGAGCACGAGGAACGGGAGGAGCAGTCGGACGCCGATCGAGAATGCCGTCTTCAATTCGCTGACGAGGAACGCCGGAAGGAGGGTCTCAAGCGGGACATCGTCGTAGCTGCGGACCTCGCGCGGTGCCGAGGGATGACGGGAGAGGAAGAGGAGCATCGTCTGGCGGTTGCCGGCATGCTCGATCTGTCCTGCCATCCAGCGGCGGACCGGCACCGACCCGCGCTCGAAGGCGGTGTTGAGATCGATCTGGCCATCCTGGAGCGGTTGGACCCCCTCGCGGTATGCCGACGTCCAGACCGGCCACATCACCAGGAGGGAGAGAAACAGCGCCAGCGAGGTCACGATCTGGTTCGAGGGAAGGCCCTGGGTGCCGAGCCCCTGTCGAACCAGCGACAGCACGACCGACATCCGCACGAACGACGTGGTCATGAGGAGGATCGCCGGGGCGATGCTCGCCACGCCAAACAGAATCACCGCCGAGAGGATCCCGTCGACGGAACGCGGACCGAGGGCCCGAGTGGTGAAGTCGCTCCACGCCGGCAGCGCGGCGATCTCGGTCGCCGGGCGGGCGTCGGCCATCGCGACGATGGCCGGTGGGGGGGGCAGTTCCGGGGCCAATGACAGCGCGCCGGGGGAGGGAGTCGCGGGAGCGTCGTCCCCGCGGGTTGGCGCTGCCGGGAGAGCGGCGACCAGGAGGATCGCGATCCCGACGAATGCCCGGGCGGCAGTCCGGATCCGCAGCGGCAGACCGAGGCGCAGAGGAACGCGGTCAGCGCCCGACACGGCCCGGGGGTGGCAGGCGGCGGTGATCGAGTCGGTGGTGTCGGGATCATCGATCTCGGCCAGCGCCGTGCACGTCGTCCCGGAGACGCCGATGAGGATCGTCTTGGGGCCGAAGCGGACGATCCGGGCCACATGCTGCCCCCCGAGGGAGGCCTCGCCGAGGACTTCGAACACCTCCGCCGGGGGCCGTGGCACCGGCCTGCGACCGCTCCACTTCAAACAGAGCACGGCGGCGAGGAGGGCGGCGAGGAAGGCAGTGATGCGGAGATCGAGTGCCGGGGCCCCCCGCGCGGAGCCGGCAGGATCTGCCGCGACCGCCCCGGTGCCGATGGCGATCGCTCCGATTGGAATGGCCTCCGGAACGCCCGGCTCGAGGAGGCGGGCCGGCGTGACGGGCATTTCGGCATCGGTCGCCACGGCCGCCGACGTGGCGGTGGCGATCGGCTCGGAAGGGGCCTCGGTCGCGGCGCAGCCAAAGACGCCCCACGCCGATCCGAGGCATACAAACAGTCCGGCCGCCAGCGGCAGGGCTCGGAAAAGCGGGGCTGGCGCGGCGCCGAGCGCCGATCGGGCCGGGGGTGTTCGATCCGGGGGTGTTCGGGCCGTGGTCGACGTCATGCAGCCAGCCTCCGCTCGTCGTCGGCGCGATCGTCGGCGGCCAGTCCCTTCCAGTCGGCGTGGGGGGCCTCCGCTATCCCACCGTCCCGGCTTCCGGCCCACCATAGGAAACCGGCCAGCAGGCCGACCAAGACGCTCGTGGCGGCGAGCCAGACCTCCCGCGGCAACGGCGGCACTGCCGGGGACGACGATCGATGGCCTCCGTCCGCAAGGAGGGGATCCTCCACCCCGGGGGCCCGGTTGGCCGACTCCGCGGGAAGCCCTTCGCCAGCCGTGGAGCGGCGCTCGGCTACGTCCGGAGCGGTGGTCGGGTAGCTCGTCACGAGAACGCGAAGGCGTTCGGGGCTGACCAGTGAGGGAAGGGACCGGCCGACCATCTCCCGCAGCCGCTCGATCTCGCGTTGCTCCGCCTCGGTATCGGCGTCGAGGCTGGGGTCGGAAGCGGCTGGCGGCGTTCGCCGCCGCCGTCCCTTCGAGGCCTCGATCGCGGCGGCGAGATAGCTATCGGGGATCGAGACGGTGACGTGGACGACGCCCGGGATCTCCAGGCCGGTGTCCGGGAGACGATTTTGCCCCGATGGGGGGCCGGGCGCGACCGGCGTCCGCGCCGCCGACGGTGCCGGCGGGAGGAGCTCGGCGGGGGCGTTGGCGGCGGCGGCGACATGCGGCGCGGAGGGATCGGCGGGCGCGGGGGTGACCGTGTCGGGAAAGAGGGGAGCGGTGTCGATGGCGACATCGACGATCACCCCACGAACGAACCCCAGCGCCTGGCGGATCTTGCCGGCCAAGCAAGTCTCGTGGGCGAAGCGACGGGCCAGCTCCGGGGCCACCGTGGCGCTGGCAGCGGGATCCTCCAGCGGGCCGGCGAACACCCTCCCCGTGGCGAGATCGGTGACGGCCACCTGGTCCGGATCGAGTCCGGCGATCGACGAGGCGACGAGCACCCGGATGCCATGGGCGCGGACGGCGTCGAGCTCCGTGCCGGGGCTGGTTCGGATCCCGACACTGGCGGTCTTGAGGGCTTCTTGTTGGAATCCGGAACGCTCCTCGACGTCGTAGAGTACGGCGGCCCGATCGATGCCCGGCATCGAACAGAGGACCTGCGAGAGCTCGTCCTGGAGAGCGACTTTCAACGATACGGTCCGGGCCGAGGTGGAGGTCCAGACGCCCCCCGACGCGATCGCTTCATGAAACCGTGTCCCCCACGGCTTCGGGATCGCGTCGGCATCGACGACCGCGCGCTTGTAGGCCCCCTGGCGCGACCGGGGAACCCAGACCGTTCCCTCCGCGGTGCGGTAGTCGGTGAGCTTGGCTCGGTCGAGCGCTGCCTCGACGGCTGCCAACTGGGGCGCCGTGAGGGTCGTGTCCTCGAGCAGCGCTACCTCGTCGGCGGTGGGGCGCTCCTGCAGCAGCCATGCAGCCCAGCCGACCGAAGCAGCCACCAGTCCGAGCGCGACGATCTGCGCCGGGGTCACGATTCCGACGCGACTGCGGCGCGGGGTGGGGAGGAGGGGGTCCATGCGTGCTCTTCGTTGGGGGGACGGAAGGGGGAGGACTACGCCGCCCGTCGGAGCGCGGCCGGGCGGGTCGGCAGGCAGAGCGTCACGGCGCTGCCCCCTTCGGGACAATCCATGGCTGAGATCGATCCCCCGAGGGCCACGACAAGGTGGCGGAGGTCATCGAGAAGGGGATCGGTCGGTTCGTGTGAAGCGCTGGCCGGAGTGACCCGGAGCGGAAACGAGTTTCGCTCCCGATGCGTCAATCCGGGGCCGGAATCGGCGAACTCGATCTCGATCCGATCGGGAAAGCCGACGGCGGTCACCAGGACCTCACGCGGCGAAGGCCCCGCTCCGATTCGGCGCCCGGCGGCGGCAAGGGCACGCTCGAGGAGCGGGGCGAAGAGGCGACGGACCGGGCCCCGCTCGGCGGCGACCTCCAGATCGATCGGGACGTCGAGTGTCAGGCAGACCGGCGCGGCAGGCTCCCCGCCGCCGGGGGCGACGTCGACCACAGCGGCGAGCTCGGCAAGGAGGTCGTGGGGAGAGACCGTCGGGCCGAAGCCTCGCGTGCTGCCCCTCGTCAACGGGAGGATCCGCACCCCGGCGGGAGGGAACCGGGGACCGGCGGCGCGGCGTGGATGGTTCGTCATCAAAGGATCCTCCTGGCATCCGTGCCAGCCGTGATCGGTTCCGCGAACCTCATGGCCGCGTTTGAAAAAAACCGTCTGTCGAGATCGAATCGTCGCCCTGTCCCTGCCTGCCGTGGCCGGGGATTCGGGTCGAGGGAGTGCCGGTCGGCGCCGCGCCGGACAGACGCGCCGCTGTCGGCCGGTCAGGATCCGCAGGGAGCCGGTCGGGAAGCGATGGTGCCGCAGATCTCGTCCATCAGCCAGCGGTTCACGTCGGCGAGAATTGTCTTCGAAAGATCGTTGCGACCCGGATAGATCCGCATCGCGAGCATCGCCCCGGCGGCATGGAACAACCGCAGGGTCGGGTCGGTTGGGCCGACGACCTCGGCGGGCGCCTGGCGATGGCAGCACAACAGCATCGGCAGCCGACGGACCTCCTCGAAGCGTCCGAACAGGCCTTCGTGGAGCGGAAAGGGCCCCCCGATCGAGACGACGCCGGCGAACACGCTGGCATGGCGGCAGGCGATCCGGAATGCCTCCGTGCCACCGCTCCCCTGGCCGACGAGGAAGATCCGCCGCGGATGAATCGAGACGCGGTCGCGGACCCGATCGATCGCCTGCCAGACGAGCGCCTCGCCGTCGGCAATCGGGCTGCCAGGGCGGCGCGGTTCTACGGCCACGTGATTGCGGAGACTGACGCGGCTCATCGTCCGTCCGAGATCGAATCCAGGCCGATGCGCGTCGGGCAGCCAGACGAGGAGCGGATAGGCGTACCCCGGCTCATACCCGGTGGGGACGAACATTCCCTCTGTGCCGATCGATGTCGGTGTGGAGGCCCTCCCCTCCCCAGCTGCCGCCGGGCGCGGGCGGACGGACCGTGTCGTCGGGGACTTCGCTGGGATCGCGCTGTGCGGGGGAGCGAAGTTCGGCTCCCCTTGGAACTGCGGTTCGGCCGGGATCGTGCGGGCGGGGAGGCGGGGACGCATGCAGCACCTCAGGTGGGGACGATCCGGTCTTCACGGGGTGGGGAAGCCCCGTGGCGAACGCGGAATTGGAGGGGTTCTAGCGGAACTCCCACCGTCGCTTCAACGGCAGACTCGCCGCCGGACCGCGTCCCTCTAACGGACCGAGCCGTTGGTGGGGCCGGAGCCCTTTCGGGGCCTTAAATCTCGCCCAACGGCCGCAATCCGCCGCCCGCGGCGCGGCGCCGCGGGCGGGGCGGGATACGGCGATGCGGCAGGTTGGGGGGCGCAATCGCGACCGCCTCGTCCGGTCGGGCCGGCACTTTATCCACAGCTTGCCAGCGCCCGGCGCGGCTCACGCCGAGAGCCGGTTCATGACGCTGACAAGCTCCTTGACGGCCGCGATGCTCTTGTCGAACGCGGCGCGTTCCCCGGCGAGCAGATCCAACTCGATGATCTTCTCGATACCGGCCGATCCGAGGATCACCGGCACGCCGACGAAATACCCGCCGACACCGTACTCCTTGTCGCAGTAGGCAGCGCAGGGGACGAGCCGCTTCTTGTCGCGGACGACCGCTTCGACCATCTGGGCGGTGGCGGCGGCGGGGGCGTAGTAGGCGCTGCCGGTCTTGAGGAGGGCGACAATTTCGGCACCGCCGTTGCGAGTCCGGGTGATGATCGACTCGAGGCGGTCGGCCGGGATCAGCTGCGTCACCGGGATCCCACCGACGCTGGTGCAGCTGGGGATCGGCACCATCGTGTCGCCATGACCGCCGAGGAGCATCGCCGAGATGTCCTCGACGCTGACGCCCAGCTCCATCGCGAGGAAGGCGCGGAACCGGGCCGTGTCGAGGATGCCGGCCTGTCCGATCACCCGCTGCGGCGGGAAGCCGGTGACCTGGAAGGTCCGCTGGACCATGGCGTCGAGCGGATTGCTGACGACGATCACGACGGCGTGGGGGCTGGTGTCACGGATCCGCGCGGCGACATCGCCGACGATCTTGGCGTTCGTCGAGAGGAGATCGTCACGGCTCATGCCCGGCTTGCGGGCGATGCCGGCCGTGACGACGACGACATCACTGCCGGCGGTGTCAGCCCAGTCGGTCGTTCCCGTCAGCCGGGCGTCGAAGCCCATGATCGGCGCGGCCTGGAAAAGATCGAGGGCCTTGCCGGCGGGCATCCCCTCGGTTGCCGGGATGTCGAGAAGGACGACATCTCCGAGTTCGGCGGCGGCGCACCAGTGGGCCGTGGTGGCTCCGACGTTACCGGCACCGATGATGGAGATCTTCGCGCGTCGCATGGCGGGGGTGATTCCTGGGGGGCGGGGAAGGACGATGGAGGGGATCGATGAGAGAGGGAAAACACCTTTTTCCCCGCCGCGGGCCCAGGTGACAAGGGGGCCGGCGCCAGGCCGGGCCGGACCGGCAGCGGGGCCCTTGACTTGATCCGGTGCCGGCTAGGCTGCACCGGGTGGGGTGAAGCGGTCAGGGAGCGCCGCCCGCCGGTTCTGCGCCCGCTTCCGGGCATCGCGTCGGCCGGCCCACAGGGCCAGAGCCACGCCGGCTACGACCACGGCCGTCAGCCCGACCAACACCGACGACATCGCCCCTCCCGACGCCGGCGCGGGCTGCCGCCGCCACTCGAGATCCGCGCCGATCAGCAGCGGCGCCTCGCGGCGGAGCTCGGTGCCATCCCCTTTGGGAAGCGGATACGCGTACGACTTGAGGGCGAATCCAGCCACGCGGACCGGCGCGCTGATCGTCGGGCCGGTCGGCATGCCGGGAGGCAGCCAACGGAGGCAGCAGACCACCGGGTAGCGGTCCTGGGCCTTTCCCCCGACGCTGATCAGCGGCGTGTTCACGAACACGAACACTTCCCAGTAGTGATCGATGCCAGTCTCCCTTTGTCGCAGCGGGTCGTCGATCTCGATCCGGGTGGCACGGAGGGCGAGGCCATCGAAGGCGATCGGCGCGCCGCGATGGTGTTCGAACCACTGCTCGGCCGGATCGATGAGGCGAATCAACGGGGCCGGGGGGCCGGCAGCCGAAGCGATGGCCCCCTCCCCTGCCCTGCCGGCAGCGGCGAGGAGGGCATAGAACGCGTCGGACTCGGCGCCCGTCAACTTTTGGCCGTCGACCACCGCGTCGAGCAATCCCATGTCCATCCCTGCCGAACCGGGAAGCTCGGCTGGATGCCATGCGACGCGGGCTGCCACGAGGAGCCGGGCCGGCGGTGCCGACGGCCAAGGGGCGCCGTCGGGCGGCGGCGTCGGGATCGGCCCGATCCCAGCGGCCACCGGCAGGCCGAACACCTCGGCTGGTTCGTCGAGGTCGCGGGAGCGCCTCCAGGCCCGCGGAGCGGCGTCGGTGACGACGTCGATGAACTCCCCTCCGTCGGTGCGGATCCGGACCAGATCGATCGAGCGCCGTCCGGTGGGGGTCGTGACCGCTTCAGGGAGCATGAACTCCGCCACGAAAACGGCGTTCCCGCGGAGATGAACGAAACGGTCTTCCGGCGGCGTGGCGAGCGCGGCCGGCGGCACCGCCTCGTCGCGCCAGGCCTCGAGGAACTCCGGCGGCGCGAGCATGATCCGCAGCAGCACGCGGATCACCAGCGCCGTCTGGTCGTCCCCCCATCCGTGCCCCGGATCGAGGATCTCGCGGGCCTCCCGATCGAGCGCGAAGGTCTCGAGATACCGGGCCAGGGGTGGGCCGGTGGCGCGGGCCCCGGGATCGGCCGCGGCCGCGGGATTCAGCCCTCCCAGGAGGATCACGGCCAGGGCGACGGCGACGCGGATCGACGGCCGCGGATTCATCGGTGGGGCTCCCTGTCGTCGGCCCCGTCCTCGATCGTGGCGAGCCTGCCGAGGGCCTCCCTCGGGTCGGTGGGGGTGACAGCGCGGAAGTCGGCATCGAGAAGTGCCGGATGATGCCGCTTGGGAGCGTCCGCGGTCGCGGCGTAGCGGAGGGCGAGCCAGGTCGTGGCGAGGAGTCCGCCGATCGACACCAGCGCCCAGCCGACGATCGGGGTCTGTCGCCGTCCGCTCGTAATCCGGGGGGGAAGCTGTGGCTCCGTCGCCATCAGGAGCGGCGCGAGGCGGATGGCGTCGGAGGCCTGATAAGCCCAGCGCTTGAAAAATACCCCGTCGACGACCGCCGGAATCTCCACCCGCATGCCGGCCGGTATGCCGGGGGGGAGATCGAGAAAGTAGACAACGATCGGTGCTGCTGGGCCGCCGGCCGGCTCGAGCCACGCCTGCCAATAGGTGGCGATCCCGAGGGCGTTGGTCGGTGCCGCGACCTCCTGGAGTCGACGGATCGTACCAGCGACCCGGACGCGGCGGCCACGGAAGCTCCGCGGCTGCCCGAAGAGTTGGGCGAAGGTCACCTCCCGGCCGCGCGGGGGCGACCCGGCCGCCGCCTCCTCCTGAAGGCGTTTCCAGATCGCGAACCAGGCCTGTTGATCGGCCGAGCGGAAGACAGTGTCGTCACGAACGAGGGCCAGGTCGGCCGCGTCGGCCAACGTCTCCGCAGCATCGCGGACCGTGGCTGCGGGTGGGGGCGGGGTGGCGGGTGGGGGCGGGGTGGCGGGCGCCCCCCCGCCGCCAGCCTCCCCTTCGATGGTCACCCCGTCTTCGATCGTCCTGGTCAGCGGACCGCGGCTCAAGATCGTGTTGATCGATGCCTGGGGGGCGGTTGGCGTCGGGCTCCACCAAGTTCGTTCCACCCAGGCCGTCACGAACACGAGGGGAGCGAGGATCCAGAACAACCGGAACTTCTCGGTCCTGGAGTGCCAGTTCCGCGGCCGGCGACGAGGGGGTGATTCCGTGGGGGATAGATCCATGACGTTTTCCCGCACGGCTCCCGGTCAGGCTCCGTTCGATTCGCGGAAGTTCGCGAAGGAAGGAGGCCGCCCGGCGCCGCTCAATCCGTCGCCGCGCAATCGGTAGGGGCGATCGCGGTGTCGTGCCCCTCGAGACGGTCCCTCTCCTGACGACGCATCTCCCGCCACACATAGGCCCCGAAGGAACCGGCGAGGGTGAAGGGCATCGCGAGCATGATGAGGATGCTATAGAAGTAGCCGCGGGCGAGATTCATCCCCTCGGGATCGGACTCGGCCACGCCATCCTTGCAGGTCGGGCACCCCAACGCCTCTCCGGCGACGAGGACGAGCAGGAGGATGGCCACGATTGCCCAGTCCGCCGTTGGCCGAAAGCTTGCCAGCAGCCGAGAACGAACACGCGGAAACCGCGGGATCGGGTCGGTGATCCCGCCCCGGCTTGAATCGACACTCAGGTATGGCTGGGACATGGTCGGTTCTCCTCGATCCATTCTAGCTCTCCTTTGGAAAAGTCATCGCTGACCTTTTTCGACTTGGTCGCCCGGAGGACTTTCGACTTGGTCGCCCGGAGAAAACGTCGTGGGTTTTCTGGGCCGACAGCCGCCGCATCCCGCGGCGGCGGACTCGATCGACAGCCTGCTAGCTACCGGCTGTGTCCCCGGCGGTGATCCGGTCCGTGCCCTCCCCGGATCGCTGGGTCTCGGGAAAATCGATCTGGGGATAAAGGTGGTAGAGCATGGCGTAG
>SIAG01000085.1 GCA_009691925.1 Planctomycetaceae bacterium | reverse complement strand
CGGCGAGCCCGACCTTGATCCAACTCTCCAGGGCCCATTCCTGGAACTCCATCCTCCCCCGGACGCCGACCTGACCGGCGAAGAGGTTTGACGAGGTGTGCGCCTTGTAGGTGTTTGCCGCCGGGGAGCCGGCCGGCGTGAACCCGAGGATGCCGACGTCGTCGAGCCCGGCCCAGCGGAAGCCGGTGATCCAATCGAGGTGGCCGCCGTCATACCAATTGACGCGCTGCGAGGGGCGCGGCGACCGCGGATTCCAGCCGCCGTCGAACTGGTGGAAGACGACGTTCACATCGGCGGACTGCAGCGAAGTGATCCCGGTGAAGTCCCCCTGGGAGCCATTCTGCATCGCCGTCGAGGCGAAGCCGAGGCCGCCGGGAGCCTGGAGAAGGCTATTGGGGCTCTCCATGCGGGCCCGCGAGTACATGTTCCAAAGCCCGAGATAGCCGGTCTCCCAGCCGATGCCGTCACTCCCGTAATCGCCGTAGAGGAGGCGCGCACCGGGGGCGACCGTGCTCTGAAGCATGTTCTTCTCAAGCGCCGTGAACTGCGGCGTCACGTTCTCGACGATCAGCGGCCCGTCTTTGAGCGCGTTGTTGCGCTGCATGGCCAGGGCGTCGAAGACGAGGTATCGCGGGGGATCAGTGGCGGCGCCGACCAGTGGGCCGGAGAAGATCCCGCCGGGGGTATCGACGACGGTGGGAAGACCCGTCGCCGGCGGCGCATCGGAGGCTTCGAAATCGGCCGGCAGCGGGGGCGTGTCGCCAGAGATATCCGGGTCGGCGTCCGCTGCCGCTCCCACCGTCGCGACGGCGTGGAGGGAGAGGCACACCAACGCCCAGAGAAGGGCGCGTCTCGGGGGGATGCCGCGTGTCACGGATGGGAATGTACGCATCGAAAGTCCGTCGCGATCGGAGGATCCGGAACGACCCGCGTCATTGGTCTATTCGGCACGCCCCGCGCGAGGCATGAGAATGGCGATCGAACATCCTTTCCGACCACAGACTGCCGAATCTGGGCGGTTTCCGCGGGGGCACTTCGGGGCGCGGGGGAACCGGGCGCGGTCTGGGGGGAATGGAAGGGAAAGGGGGGAGTGGAAGATCAGCCTTCCCGCGCGACGATCCCCTGCTCCTCGAGGATCGGGAGGACATTGGCTCGGAAGCTGTCGCAAGCGGTTGCCAGCCGACTGCGACGTTCGGCAGGATCGGTGATCGGTTGCCCTTCGTGGTTGATGACGCGGTCGCGCCTGGTCATCAGGGCGTCGACTGCCGCCGCAAGGTCGTCGTTCCCTTCCTCGAGCCAGGTGGAGAGGATCGCGGCATCGAGATCTCCAAGCGTGATCGCTGACCCACTGGTGGCACTGGCCAGGGGGACACCCCGCCCGCCGAACAGCTCCGCGGCCAGGATCGCCCGGTTGAAGGCTGATGGCATGCCGATCCGCGTTGCCGCAGCGCTGCGGTCGATCTCGAGCACCGGCCCGGTCGACACCTCGAACAGTTGCATCCCGACCCCCGCATCGACCGCCTTGGCAATTTCGGTGTCGCTCGACGACGACAGCTGCGGGTCGGCGATGATCTC
The DNA here is from genome assembly GCA_009691925.1 of Planctomycetaceae bacterium. Taxonomy (GTDB): domain Bacteria; phylum Planctomycetota; class Planctomycetia; order Pirellulales; family UBA1268; genus QWOP01. The sequence goes on along the minus strand of SIAG01000085.1, from coordinate 10,334 downwards.
CGACATTCGCATACCGCGGCCGGCGAGCATGCCGAGGAGAGCGGCGTAGAGGCCGCCATCGACGGTCGAGTTGACCACGCCGAGATTGATCGTGACTGGGAGTTGAACCCCGGGCTTGGGATTGCGATACCACAGATCATCGGCCACGCGGATCCGCGTGGCGACGTCGGGGAGGAGGGTTGGCTGCTTGCCGTACACGTCCCAGCGGAACATCGTATTGGCGCAGAAATCCTTGTGGGCCTCGGTTACCAGGCGATTGGTCGTGGTGCGGAAGAGGTCATGGAACACAGGAGCGACGCACAGATCCCAGAAGTTGGTATGCACTGGGAGGCTGCCGACGAAGTTCAGACCGGCGTCCGCGAATTGACCGGCGACGTCGGCGAAGTAAAAGCTCGTCCAGTGTTCGTTGAGGTATTCGTGCGCCAGGTAGCGCGGGTCCTGGCCGCGGATCGTGTCGACGTAGGTCGCCGCGTTGGGGTTGTCAACGAAGTATTTCGCCTTCTGATCACGCATGTAGGCGAGGTAGTTGACGGCGTCACGGGCACGCTGCGCGCTGTCTCCCTGCCGCAGCGATGCGTATTGCCGGAGGATGCCGCGAATCGGCTGGAGATGGGCCCACCCCGGCATGGCGTTGTAGCTCACCAGGAGGAGCCCGCCGGGGGCGAGCCGCTCGGAGGCGATGCGGAGGATGTCGGCGCGGACATCCGGTGCGACCCAGCTCCAAACGCCGTGGAGCGTGATGAAGTCGAAGTCGCGGAGATCGTCGGGGAGCTGGGAGAAATCGGAGGTGACGATGCGGGCGTTGGAGAGCGCACCGATCTGGATATCGCGGGCGATCTGGGCGGTGTGCTGCGGATTGAGGTCGACGCCGATGAAGGTCCCCCGCGGATTGGCGGCGGCGAGCGTCGTCAGCGTCCGTCCGAGCCCGCAGCCGAGCTCCAGGTAGCGGAATCCGTCAGCGACCGCCGGGGGGAAGATGCGGTTGAGAACCGCGACGTGCCGCAGCGCCTTGGGGGCGAGGTGCTGGTAAAAGCCCGGGACGTAGGCGACGTCCGTGACATACCCAGCCGAGTTGGGGGTGGACACTCGAAGGCTCCAGCGGGGAGGGAAACAGACCGCCGCAGGGTTGGCCCACGGCACGACGGAGCGATCAGCGCTCCGGTTCGATCGACGCGGTCATCGAGCCTTTCGAGCGGGCGATGAGATGATCGGCGCCGAAGGCGTGGATCTGGTCCCGCTTCAGCTCGGCGTGCTCCATGGTGGTTGTGAGCACGATGACTCGGCCTTGGTCGTCGACTTCCTTGGCGAGCTTCCAACCCCGCTCTGCCGGATGACCGAAAAGCTGGCGGAGCATGACGATCACGTATTGGTAGGTGTGGTCGTCGTCGTTCCAGAGAATGACGTGGTAGCGGGGCTGCCGGCGGGGGGGAGCGTCCGTGGCTTCGTCCCGTGCTGCGGGGGGGGCCTCGGTCTCGACGGCGACCGTGGCCGCCTCGTCGGGCTCGGCGGGGGCGGGCTCGGATGGAGCACTGGCGGCGGTGGGCATCGGTCTGGCACACTTCCGAGGGTCGGCGAAGACGCCGAAAGTATACGTTGCGGCGGCCCTGCGAGGCCCTTGGGGGACCCGGTCCCCGACCGCCCGGCCCCCATCCCCGGAGATTCTGCCCGTGCTCGACCGCCGTTTTGTCGCCGACAACATCGATCTCGTCACGGACAACTGCCGGAAACGCGGCTCGGACGCCGACGTCGCGCGGTTCGCCGAGCTCGACCGGTTGAGGAGGCAATTCCAGGCAGACATCGACCGGATCAACCAGCAGGCCGGGCTGGTCAGCAAGTCGATCGGCAAGGCCGCCGACACTGCCGAGCGCGACGCCCTCAAGGCCGAGGGCCGCAGACTCCGCGAGGAGGTGGCTGCCTTCGAGACGAAGCAGGCCGAGATCGTAGCCGAGTCAGATGCCATTCTCCGCGCGATCCCCAATCTCACCCACCCGTCAGCGCCGACCGGCGGTGAGGAAGCGGCGGTGGAGTTCCGGCGTGGCAAGACGCCGCTCCCGCAGTTCCCTTTTAAGCCCCTCGACCATGTCGACCTCGGCGCGACTCTCAAGCTCTTTGATTTCGATGCCGGGGCGAAGGTGGCAGGGCACGGCTTCTACTTTCTCACCAATGACGGCGTGCTCCTCGAACTGGCACTGACGCGGTACTGCGTCGACCTGCTCCAGCGGCGGGGGTTCACGGTCATGACGACCCCCGATCTGGCTCGGGACTCGATCCTCGAGGGGACCGGCTTCATGCCGCGGGGCCCGGAGACGCAGATCTACTCGATCACCGGGAGCGACTTGTCGCTCGTGGCCACCGCCGAGATCACCCTCGGCGGGGCGATGCACGAGCGGATCTTCGAGGCCGCGGAGCTGCCCTTGCGCCTCGGCGGGATTAGCCACTGCTTCCGCACCGAGGCTGGCGCCCATGGCCGGGCCACGCGCGGGCTCTATCGTGTCCATCAGTTCACGAAGGTGGAAATGTTTGCCTTCACACTCCCCGAGCAGAGCGATGGACTGCACGAGGAGCTCCTCGAACTCGAGTGCGAGCTCTTCGACGGCCTGGGGATCCCCTACCGGGTGATCGATACGCCCAGCGGCGATCTCGGCGGGCCGGCGTACCGGAAGTTCGATCTCGAGGCCTGGATGCCGGGGCGCGGCGAGAAGGGGGAATGGGGAGAGGTGACAAGCACCTCCAACTGCACCGACTACCAGGCCCGCCGTCTGGCGATCCGCTACCGCAAGCCCGGCGAGAAGGGAACGCACTTCGTCCACACCCTCAATGGCACGGCGATCGCTATGAGCCGGGCGATCATCGCCATCGTCGAGAACTACCAGCAGGCCGACGGCTCGGTGGCCGTCCCCGAGGCGCTTGTCGCCTGGATGGGGAAGCGAGTCATGACTCCCCCGGTCACTGGCTGACCGCCGCCAGCGGTGGGGTCCACGGAAGGGAACCGTTTGACGCGGTTGGATAATCTGATATCATGGTGATATATTTCAGAAATCCATCGTGCGGAACTGCCCCGCCCTTTCCCCGAGAGATCCATGCACGCGACAACACCGAACCAATCGCCAAGTCCTGCGGTCACGATCACCGAAGTGCATCTGCAACCGATTTCCGGCTGGGGCAGGTTGTGGATGGGGCTGTTGCTCGTAGCGTCGCCGGCGGTGATCATTCCCGCGTCGATCCTCGCCGGCATGCCGTTCCTGATCCCGGTTTTCATCGTGCCGGCAGTCATCGCCGGGATCTTGGTCCTTTGCGGCCTGATGGCCGTCGGCCCCAACGAGGCCCGCGTCTGCTCCCTCTTCGGGGAGTATGTGGGGACGGTCCGCCAGACCGGATTCTTCTGGGCCAATCCCTTCTACACCAAGCGCCCGATCACGCTACGGATCCGAAACTTCGAGACCGGTTCATCGCGCACGCCCGAGAAGAAGGATGCCGCCGGGAAGGTCGTGGAGGAGCAAGGGCGGACGCACGGCCGCCCGTCGAAGGTCAACGACCTCCACGGCAACCCTGTCGAGATCTCGGCCGTGGTGGTATGGCGCGTCGTGAACACGGCCGAGGCGACGTTTCACGTTCAGGACTACGAGGATTTCGTCGCCGTGCAGAGCGAGGCGGCGCTGCGATCACTCGCGATGCGCTATCCCTACGACAGCGAAGATCACGAAATGTCGCTCCGCGGCAACACCGAGGAAATCTGCAAGCAATTGCGGACCGACATCCAGGAGCGGCTCGATCAGGCCGGTGTGGAAGTCATCGAGGCCCGCATCAGCCACCTCGCCTACGCGCCCGAGATCGCGGCGGCCATGCTCCAGCGGCAGCAGGCCTCCGCGATCGTTGCCGCCCGGTCAAAGATTGTCGAAGGGGCCGTGACCATGGTGCAGATGGCCCTCGAGCATCTCTCGAGGGAGAAGATCGTCGAGCTCGACGACGAGCGGAAGGCAGCGATGGTATCGAATCTCTTGGTCGTGCTCTGCAGCGATCGCCATGCCCAGCCGGTGGTCAACACCGGCACGCTCTACAACTGATTCTGCAAACGTCGGCCTGTGACCAGGAGCCCTCCCCGCCGTGCCTCCCCGCGACGCCTTCCTGCTGCGGATCGATCCGAAGGTGCTCGCGGCCCTGCGCCGCTGGGCCGACGACGACATGCGGAGCGTCAATGCCCAGGTGGAGTATCTCCTCCGCCGCTGCCTGCAGGAACAGGGCCGCTGGAAGCCCTTGGCTGGCGAACCTGCCGCACCACCACCGAAGCGGGGCAGGCCACCGAAGGAATGACGGCGAGCCGAAGCAGGATCGCCGAAGCTTTCGGGTGACGCTCAGTGAATCAGAGGTCAGACGCCTGCCTTGTCCTCATGAGAGTCGAGGGCCAGGAGGCAGGCAGATGGAGACCGAGAAGATGATTGGACGATCAGAGGCGATGGTGGGCGGAGCGGTCGCCGGCCTGCTCCTGCGCGGGGCGTGCTCGGGCAGCGCCCGGAAAGTTTGGCATGTGCACCGAGTTGTACGGACGCCGGGATTGGCTCTGGGCACGTGTCGATCAAGAACTTATCGAGCCCACACGGCGGCGTGGGGGTGGCTTAGCGCTCCCGAAACGGTCAGAAATTGGGGCTGTTCAGGCAGGGATCGAGGGATGGAAGTCCTTTGGGAGATGAGCCGATGACACACCCTTCCTTCCGGGCGGCCCTCCGGCTGTTCGTGCTCGCCACGCTGCCGGCCGTGAACTCGTGGGCTTCTGAATCGGATCTGGAGTTGGCTCGGGCGGTGCAACCGATCCTCGTCAACCATTGCTGGAGTTGCCACGGGCCGGACGAGCATTCCCGCGAGGCCGGCTTGAGGCTCGACGTCCGGAGCGAAGCCTTGGCGGCGCGCAACGGCAGCGCGGCGGCGATCGTGGCCGGTGATGCGGCGGCCAGCGCGATGGTGGCCCGCATCCATGCGACGGACGAGGCGCAGATGCCACCGGAATCGTTTGGCAAGCCCCTCACGGGCCAACAGCGGGCCCTCCTCATCCGGTGGATCGATGCCGGTGCCCCGTTCGCGACCCACTGGGCCTTTCTTCCCGCTCAACGCCCTCCGGTCCCTCCGGTGAGGCGCGGCGATTGGCCGCGGAGCGATCTCGATCGGTTCGTTCTTGCCCGGCTCGAAGCAGAGGGGCTCGAGCCCGCGCCCGAGGCCGACCGGGCGACCTGGCTGCGGCGCGTGACCCTCGATCTGACGGGCCTTCCGCCGACGCCGGAGGAGGTTGCAGCGTTTCTCGCCGATACCACTCCCGCGGCCCACGAGGGCGTGGTCGACCGACTTCTGGTGTCGCCGCGGTATGCCGAGCGGATGGCGATGCAGTGGCTCGATGTCGCCCGGTACGCCGACACCAACGGCTACAACAACGACGAGACGCGGACGCTCTGGCCCTGGCGGGATTGGGTGATCCGGGCGTTCGCGGAGAACATCCCCTTCGACCAGTTCGTGACCGAGCAGGTGGCGGGCGACCTGTTCGCTGATGCCACCATCTCCCAACGGGTGGCCACTGGCTTCAGCCGCAATCACGTGCTCACGACCGAAGGGGGGATCATCGACGAGGAGTACCGGGTGGAGTATGTCGCCGACCGGGTCCACACCACCGCGACTGCCTTCCTCGGCCTCTCGCTCCAGTGCGCCCGCTGCCATGACCACAAATACGATCCCTTTACCCAAACCGACTACTACCGGTTTGCGGCGTTGTTCGACAATGTCCCCGACAAGGTCGTTGGCTACAGCCAGGGGCGGATGGCCGAACCGCTCCTCGAGGTTCCCTCGCCGGAGCAGATCGCTGAGCGGCAGCGGCTCGAGGGGCGTCGTGCCGAGCTCGCGGAACGGTTGTCCCAGCGGGCGAAGGACTGCGCGGCCGACCAGGAGGCTTGGGAGGCTACGCTGACGCCGGAGCGTCTCGCCACGGCCGAGCCGCCGGGATTGATGGCCTGGTTTCCGCTCGATGACGAGGCCGGGCCGATGATCACCACGGCCCTGGGATCCGGAGTTGCCGGCGAGGTGGTCGGGAGGCACGAACACGCCGAGGGGCGGCTCGGCGGGGCGCTCCTGTTCGACGGCCAGACCCACATCGTCGCTGGCGAAACCGGGGCGTTCGAGGCCGACCGGCCGTTTTCCTTCTCGGTGTGGGTTCATCCGACGAGCGGGGAAGCGAGCACGGTCCTCTCCAAAATGGATGAAGCTGATGCGTTCCGGGGCTACGATCTGATCCTCGAAGAGGGGAAGGTCGCCGTCCATGTCGTTCACCAGTGGCCCGATCGGGCCTTCAAGGTGATCACGAACGAACCGCTCTCGCTCGATCGTTGGCACCACCTCGCCGTCACCTACGACGGCTCGCGCCGGTCGACGGGAATGCGGGTGTTTGTCGATGGCGTCGCCCGGCCGGTCACCGCCACGACCGACAACATCGTCGACGGCACAATCCTCACGACGCGGCCGTTCCACATCGGAAGGCGCAGCGTCAGCGCCCCTTTCCGCGGACGGATCGACGACGTCCGGCTGTATGGCTGCGTGCTGCCCGACCACGAAATCACACTGCTTGCCGGCGGGGAGACTCCGGCCGGGCTCGCGGCCCTTGTCGATGTGCCCCGTGAGCAACGCAGTCTGGAGCAGGCGGCGCGTCTCCGGGCCCACTTCCTCGATTTCGTCGACGCGCCATCGCGCGCGTGGCGCGAGGAGTCCGCCGCGATCCCGGCGAAGCTCGCGGAGCTTGCGAAGCAGATCCCGGTGACGATGGTGATGGCTGAGATGAGTCCGCGCCGCGAGACGCGAGTGCTCGTCCGTGGTCGGTATGACCAGCCAGGCGACCTTGTCTCGCCGGGCGTGCCGCGGTTCGGTCCGGGAGCCGCGGGAGTGCCCGTGGAAGGGGGCGATCGGATGGCGCTGGCCCGTTGGATGACGCATCCCGATCATCCGCTCACCGCGCGCGTCGCGGTGAATCGCTGGTGGGGAATGCTCTTCGGGACGGGGATCGTCGAGACCGTCGAGGATTTCGGCATCCAGGGGACGCCCCCGAGCGACCCAGGTCTCCTCGACTGGTTGGCGACCGAATTCGTCCGCCGCGGCTGGGACGTGCGGAGCCTCCTCCGGGAGATCGTTCTCTCGGCGACCTACCGGCAGTCGTCGCACGTCACGCCGCTCCTCGCCGAGCACGATCCGGCGAACCGGCTCCTGGCGCGGGGGCCGCGCGGAAGGCTCCCGGCAGAGACGGTGCGCGACAATGCCCTGGCGATCGGCGGACTGCTCGTCGAGAAGGTCGGAGGGCCGAGCGTCAAGCCATGGCAGCCCCCCGGGCTGTGGGAGGACGTGTCGGTGGAGCGCCGCGACAGCTACGTCCCCGACCGGGGCGACGGAGCGCACCGCCGCAGCATGTACACCTTCTGGAAGCGGACCTGCCCCCCGCCGGGGATGACGACCTTCGATGCCCCGGACCGGGAGACATGCGTGGCCCGTCGTGGTCGGACCAACACCCCCCTGCAGGCGCTGGTGTTAATGAACGACCCGACCTACCTCGAGGCCGCCAGAGGGCTTGCCACCCGGTTGCTGGCTGAACCGGGTGACGACGCCGCGCGCCTCAACTGGGCCTGGCTCCAGGCCGTGGGACGGACGCCGACTGCGGAAGAAACGACCGTCATCGGCACCGTCCTCGAGGCAGCGCGGCAACGATTCCGGGGAGACCCGGCGGCCGCCGAGCAATTCCTCGTTGTTGCCGGAGGGCCGGTGCCGGAGGGAGTCGATCGTCCCTCGCTCGCCGCCTGGACGACCGTCGCCAGCCTGATCCTCAATCTCGATGAGACGATCTCCAAGCCCTGACATCGCCGTTTTTGTCGGTCGACTTCCCGTTCGTTCTTCGAAACCCCCCGGATCGGAATCCCCGCCATGCCCGCAAGTCCCTCGCCATTCGATGCCTTCCACCGCCGCGCGTTCCTCCACGGCAGCGGTTCGGTCGTCGGCAGCGCGGCGCTGGCAGGATTGTTTGCCCGCGATGGCGTCGCGACGGCGCCGGCTGGGCGGGCCCCCGGGGCCGTCGCGACGCATGTCGCGCCGCTGGCGAAACGGGTGGTTTATCTGTTCCAGTCGGGCGGGCCTTCGCATCTCGAGCTCCTCGACCACAAGCCCCGGCTGCGGGAGTTTCACGGTCAAGAGCTGCCTGACTCGATCCGGCAGGGGCAGCGTCTGACTGGCATGACGAGCGGGCAGACGAGTTTTCCGGTCATCGCCCCGAAGTTCGGTTTTGTCCAAGCTGGCAGCAACGGGACTTGGATCAGCGAACTGCTCCCCCACACCGCCAAGCAGATCGACCGGATTTGTCTCGTCCGTTCGATGCACACCGAGGCGATCAATCACGACCCGGCGATCACCTTCGTCCAGACCGGCTCGCAGCAGCCCGGACGGCCCTCGCTGGGGGCATGGCTGTCGTACGGCCTGGGAAGCGAGGCGGAGAATCTTCCCGCGTTCGTCGTTCTCATCTCCCACGGCAGCGGCAAGGATGCCAACCAGGGCCTCCTCGAACGCCTCTGGGGGGCCGGGTTCCTGCCGTCGAGTCACCAGGGGGTGAAGCTCCGCAGCGCCGGCGACCCGGTCCTCTTCCTCTCCGATCCCCCGGGCATCGATCGCGGTTTGCGACGGACGATGCTCGATGGTTTGGCAGCCCTCAACGAGCGGCAGCGGCTGGAAACCGGCGATCCGGAGATCGCCACGCGGATCGCGCAGTACGAGATGGCTTTCGGGATGCAGGCGTCGGTCCCGGAGCTGACCGATCTCTCCGGTGAGTCGGCGAAGACGTTCGACGATTACGGCGAGGCGGCCCGCCGACCGGGGACGTTTGCGGCCAACTGTCTCCTCGCCCGCCGATTGCTCGAACGGGGGGTTCGCTGTGTGCAGCTCTATCACCGCGGCTGGGACCAACATGGCTCTCTGCCAACGAACATCCCCAAGCAGGCCCGCGACATCGACCAACCGCAGGCGGCGCTTCTGGCCGACCTCCAGGCCCGGGGCATGCTCGACGACACGCTCGTCGTCTGGGGGGGGGAGTTCGGACGGACCGTCTACGGCCAGGGGGGGCTGCAGGACGATTACGGCCGCGATCACCACGGCCGTTGTTATTCGGTTTGGATGGCCGGCGGGGGGATCCGGCCCGGAGTCGTCCACGGCGAGACCGACGACTACGGATACAACATCGTCCGCGATCCGGTCCATGTCCACGACCTGAATGCCACGCTCCTCCACTGCCTCGGATACGACCACAAACGACTCACCTACCGCTTCCAGGGGCGCGATTACCGGCTCACCGATGTGGAGGGGAACGTCGTCAAGGAGATCCTTGCATGAGCCCGGGGTGCGGCGGGGGCGGCCGTGGATTTCCGCTCGGTCCAACCTTGACTTTGCTCACGAATCACGAACAATGCAGATTGGGGAACTGATTCGAATCCAAGGGAGGCGCCGCCATGCTGGCAAGTCGTCGGATATGGCTGTCGCGAAGGGGGGCCAGAAGTCGGGGCCTGCCGGGCCGGCCCGGATTCACGCTCGTCGAATTGCTCGTTGTGATCGCGATCATCGGTGGGCTGATTGGCCTTCTTCTGCCGGCGGTTCAGGCTGCCCGCGAGGCCGGCCGCCGCACCCGCTGCGCCAACTCCCTCAAGCAGATCGCCACCGGCCTCCACAGCTACATGACCGCCAAGGGGCGGTTTCCTGCCGGGTATCTGGCGTCGACCTCTTCGCCGCAGCGTGATCCGACGACCCACGACGCCCCTCCCGGCACCGGCTGGGGGTTCGCGATCGCGGCGTTCATGGAGGAGTCGGCGCTGACCAACGCCTACAACTCGACCGAAGGCATCGCCGGCCCCTCGAACTCCGAAGTCGTCAGCCGCCCGATCTCCACCTTTCTGTGTGCCTCCTCGACCGGGCCGCGGACGCCGTTTGTCGTGGCCGGGGCCGATGGCTCTCCTCTGGCCTCGAGGGTCAAGCTCGGCCGCAGCGATTACGTCGCCAATGCCGGTCAGGCCGACCCCTGGAACTCGAAGCCCGTCAAGGACGAATGGAACGGCCTCGCCAACGGCCCCCTCTACCGCAACTCCACGACCCGCCCAGGCGACGTGTTGGACGGGCTGTCGCAGACGGTGTTCGTCGGCGAGCACTCCCAGGCGCTGTCGCAAAAGGCCTGGGCCGGCGTCGTGGCGGGGGGATCGAGCCAGGTCGATCCGGCCATGAGCACGGCGTCGGCCGGGCCGGGGGCTACACTCGTTCTTTCCCACTCCGGGCCCACCGCCGACGGC